>JBOHBY010000308.1:0-20930 GCA_050698635.1 Spirillospora sp. | reverse complement strand
CGCCGGGCCCCCGCCGCCGCGAACTCGCCGGGGCCCGGCCGCCGCCGCGGAAATGAAAAGCCCTTTCCCGGCGGCGGGGGGCACCGGGAAAGGGCGGACAAAGGGGGGCCCCTGACCGGCGTCCGGTTGGTCAGGGGCCCGATGTCTCGGCTGTCTGAAGGGGCTGGGAGGACCCCCTCTGCGAACAGCTCAGCCGAGACCGCTAGCGGATGGCGGAGATGAGCTCACCGTTGGCGGTGTCGCCGCTGAGCTCCCAGAAGAACGTGCCGCCGAGTCCTTCGGAAGCGGCCCAGTTCGACTTTCCGCCGATGGTGGACGGTGTGTCATAGCTCCACCATTGGTTGCCGCAGAAGGCGTAGGCCGTTCCCGCGACGGTTCCGTTCGATGGGCATCTGGACTTGATGTCCTTGTAGTCCTCGATGCCCTGCTCGTACTTGCCGGGCGCGGGGCCGGTGGCCGTCCCGCCCGGTTCCTTCTGCGTGACGCCCGTCCAGCCGCGGCCGTAGAAGCCGAGCCCCATCAGGAGCTTGTTGCCGGGTATGCCCAGGCCCTTCAACTTGGCGATGGTGTCCGCCGTGTTGAAGCCCTCATGCGGGATGCCCGGGTAGGACGTCAGCGGCGAGTGCGGTGCCGTCGGGCCCTTCGCGTCCCACGCACCGAAGTAGTCGTAGGTCATGGGCAGGTACCAGTCGACGTACTGCGACGCGCCCTTGTAGTCGGTCGCGTCCATCTTGCCGCCGTCGCTGGCGTCCGCGGTGATCGCGGCCGTCACGAGGTTGCTGGAGCCGAACTTGGACCGCACCGCCGACAGGAGGTTCGTGAACGCGTCCTTGCCGCTGGTGTCGCAGCTGAGGCCGCAGGCGTTCGGGTACTCCCAGTCGATGTCGATGCCGTCGAACACGTCCGCCCAGCGCGAGTCCTCGACCAGCTTGTAGCAGGAGTCGGCGAACGCGGCCGGGTTCTGCGCGGCCTGGGTGAAGCCGCCGGACCAGGTCCAGCCGCCGAACGACCACAGGACCTTCAGGCCCGGGTGCTTCTTCTTCAGCTTGCGGAGCTGGTTGAAGTTGCCGCGCAGGGGCTGGTCCCACGTGTCGGCCACGCCGTCGACGCTCTGGTCGGCGCCGTAGGCCTTCTCGTAGTCGGCATAGCCGTCGCCGATGGTGCAGCGGCCGCCCTGGACGTTGCCGAACGCGTAGTTGATGTGCGTCAGCTTGTTCGCGGACCCGCTCGTCTCGATGTTCTTGACGTGGTAGTTCCGCTGGTACACGCCCCAGTTGACGAAGTACCCGATCACCCTGTCGGCGGAGCCGTTGCCGCCCCCGTCGTCGGTGGTGACCTGGACGGCGCTGGACGCCGCGGAGCTGTTACCAGAGGCGTCGGTGGCCTTGACCGTGAACGAGTAGGCGGTCTTGGGGGTGAGGCCGCTGATCGTGGCGGCCGTGGTGCTCCCGGAGGCGACCTTGGTGGTGCCCTGGAAGATGTCGTAGCCGCTGACACCGACGTTGTCGGTCGAGGCGCTCCACGCGAGCGAGACGGTCGTGGCCGTCTTGCCCGTGACGCGGAGACCCGCCGGGGCGCTGGGGGCCTCGGTGTCGTCGCTCGGGCCGCCGCCGCCGTCGCAGGACGCTCCGTTGACCTTGCAGCCGGTGAAGAAGCCGGAACCGGTTCCGTTGAAACCGAAGCTGGTCGTGGTGTTCGCCGCGAGGGTGCCGCTCCACGTCGGGTTGGTGAAGGTGTAGTGGTTTCCGGAAACGGTCTGGGTGGCGTTCCACACCGACGAGATGCTGGTCCCGGACGGCAGGTCGCCTTCGACCTTCCAGCCGTTCAGGGGCGCGTCGGTTCCGTTCGTGATGGTGCAACTACCGCCAAAGCCGGAGCCCCAGTCCTGGGTCTTCTTACACTCCGCGGTGACCGTCCCGGCCGACTGCGCCGGTGGCGCCGCCAGCAGGGCGGTCGAGACCGCCAGGGTTGCCGCGCCGACGAGCGCGATGGCCCGCCGTCCGCCCGGTCTTGACATGATTCTCCGTTCGTTCGGCCCCCGAAGCAAACAGGAATCCCCGCTCAATTCTTAGGAAACTTTCCTAAGAATTGGGGGGATCGTAACCGGGTGGAACGATGCGTTCAAGGGCCCCTCGGCAGGCAGGACGCATCTGCCCAGGTGGTCTAAGCGGCTGCCTGGGCACATACGGGCGGACGCCGCCGAAGAATTTTCAGGCGGAAGCGAACCAGCCGGGGACGTCGAGGCGCCACGGGTCGTCCGGGGTGACCCGGCGGAGGTCGTGCTCCAGGGCGCGGACGCGGTCGGCCCCGAGCGAGCGGACCCAGTCGCCGCGGATCCGCTCGAAGATGCGTGCCGAGCGGGCCAGCGAGTCGGTGGCCCGCGCGGTCAGCCGGACGATCTTGCGTCGCGCGTCGGCCGGGTCCGTGCCGCGCTCGACGTACCCGGCGCGCTCCAGCGACTCGACCATCTTGCCCGCGGCCTGCTTGGACACCCCGAGCCGCCGCCCGAGCTCCACAGCGGTCGTGCCGCCGGGGCCGATGGCCTGGAAGACGAAGCCGTGCATCGGCCGCAGCTCGGGATGCCCGTGCTCGGCCAGCTCGGCGTGCACCTCGTCGATGATCATGCGGAAGGCGAGGAACAGCCGCAGCGGCAGCTCGAACCCGGGAGCGTCGACCGACCCGTCCGCGGGCGCATCGGCAGGCTCGTCACTTGACATAAAAGACAACCTCGTTGACTATAAGGACAACCACATTGTCCAACTTAGGGGATCGGGGCCCATGACGCTCATCCGCGACACCGACAGCCGCCGCACCGACACGCCGAACGGCACCATGACCACCTTCGCGACGCCCACCCAGGGCGGCACCGAGGGCATCGCGCTCTGGCGCGTCGACATGGCGCCCGGCAGGACGGGACCGCTGCACGCCTTCGACACCGAGCAGATCTGGACGTTCCTCGACGGCACCGCCACCATCGACCTGGACGGCCGCGAGCTGGAGGCGGGCCCCGGCGACACCGTCGTCCTGCCCGCCGACGTCCCGCGCCAGCTGACCTCGCGCCCGGACGCCGGATTCACCGCCGTCGTCGCCGCCCACGCGGGCTGCCTCGCCTACGACCCCGACGCTCTCGTGGACGACACCAAGGACGAGCTCGCCCCCCAGGGCGACGAACGCATCGTCCCACCCTGGGCGAAATAACCCGGCGATCAAGCGCCTAGGTACGTGAGGACCGCCAGGACGCGACGGTTGTCGTCCTCCGACTGCGGAAGCCCGAGTTTGCCGAAGATGCTGTTGGTGTGCTTGCTGATCGCCTTCTCGGTGACGAACAGCTTCGCCGCGATCGCCGCGTTCGACCGGCCCTCCGCCATCAGCCCGAGGACCTCGCGCTCGCGCGGGGTCAGCTGCTGCAGCGGCTCCTCGCGGGCGTGCCGGGTCAGCAGCTGCGCGACCACGTCCGGGTCGAGGGCGGTGCCGCCGCCCGCGACCCGGCGCACCGCCTCCACGAACACCTTGACGTCCGACACCCGGTCCTTCAGCAGGTAGCCGATGCCGCCCGTGCTGTCCGACAGCAGCTCCCGCGCGTACAGCTGCTCGACGTGCTGCGACAGCACCAGCACCGGCAGCCCCGGGATCTCGCGGCGCGCCTCCAGCGCGGCCCGCAGCCCCTCGTCGGTGAACGTCGGCGGGAGCCGGACGTCCACGACCGCCACGTCCGGACGGTGCGTCGTCAGCGCCCTCTGGAGGGAGGGCCCGTTGTCCACGGCTTCGACGACCTCGAAACCGAACGCGCCGAGAAGGCGGATCAGCCCGTCTCTGAGGAGGGCGAGATCTTCGGCGATGACAACGCGCACGGCAGCTCCATGGTCACGACGGTCGGCCCGCCGGGCGGGCTCGTCACGGCCATGGTCCCATCAAAGGCCGCCAGCCTGCGCTCGATCCCGCTCATACCGGAACCGCGCGCGGGGTCGGCGCCGCCCACCCCGTCGTCCCCGATGATCATCAGCAGCCGTCCGCCGGAGTGCTCGATCTGCACCCACGCGCGGTGGGCCGCCGAATGCTTGACGACGTTCGCGAGCATCTCCGCGACCGCGAAGTACGCCGCCGACTCGACCGGGGCGTCGGCGCGTCCCGGCAGGTCGGTCCGGACGTCCACGGGCAGCGGCAGGGTCAGCGCCAGCGCGCGGACGGCGCCGTCCAGCCCCCGCTCGGCCAGCACCGGCGGATGGATGCCCCGCACCAGGTCGCGCAGCTCCGTCAGCGCCGTCCCGCTCGCCGCCCGCGCCTCGGCGAGGAGCTGCTGGGCGGTCTCCGGGTCGTGCTTCATCATCGCTTCGGCGAGCCCGATGTTCATGCTCAGCGCGACGAGCCGGGCCTGCGCGCCGTCGTGCAGGTCCCGTTCGATGCGGCGCAGCTCGGCGGCGGAGGCGTCCACCGTCTCCGAGCGCGACTCCGTCAGCCGCTGGACGCGCTCGGTCAGCGCGGTCCGCGTCGGCGCGAGCAGCGACTGGCAGAACAGCGCGTGCAACCTCAGGAAGAACGGCCCCACCGGGACGGACACGACCACCAGCACCGCGCCGAGGACGACGGAACCGACGATCCCGATCACCCCGAAGTCCTCCAGGGGCCAGAACGGGCCCCAGCCGTACTCGGTGACCTGCGCGAGCCAGGGCGCCACGAAGATGCCCTCCAGCCCGTAGACCCCGAGCAGCCCGCTGAGGATCCCGAGGACGAGCGCGACGGGCACGTTCAGGATCGTCCACAACAGGTCACGCCACGACGCCGGGTCGGTGAGCAGCCACTTCACCCGCGCGAACGGCCCGAGCCCGCCCGGCGGCTCCGGCCGGTACGGGACGGCGATCTCCACGCCGGACCATTCGGCCGCCCACAGCCGCTGCTGGTTGGCGACACCGCGGATCGCCTGGAAGATCGCCGGTAGGAGCACCACCCCGGCACCGAGCGGGATGAACGCGATCGACAGCACCGCGAGGATGAACAGCGGCAGGCACGCCACGTACGCCACCACGATCTGGATCACCGCGCGGATCAGGCCGATGAAGGCGCGCCGCCCGTACACGCCGAATCGCGGCCCGGCGACGACTTCGCGGTCGCTCATCTCAATCCTCCACGGATGTTCTGCCCGGTAGGTCCCGACTCCCTCATTGTGGTTGACGCCCGCGCTCCGCTCGGTGGTGCCAGGCCCCCTATTCCTGACGTCCGGAGGTGGGCTTAGACCTACCCTGCCCCTGTGCGATACGTGTTCCTGGACCCGGACGGCGGCCAGCGCGACTGGCTGTACGTCGTCGTCAGGGCCGAGACAGGAATCGTGTATCAGCAGCAGTACGGCGGCACCGCGAACCTGCTCGGCGGCGTGGAAGGCTACCTCGTCCCCCTGTGCGGCACCGACTGGGCGAGCGGACGGGACGGGCTGCTCGAACTCCGTGAGATCTTTGAGAAGGCCATGCGGGGGAGCGGCCGGGCAGGCGGGGAGCTTTCCGCCGATCTGCTCGACCGCGTCCGGTCGGCGGTCGGCGTGCTCCACTATTGGACGTCCGGCCGGACGAGCGAATGGGTGCCGAGCCACGTCCCCCTGCGGATCGACGAGAGCCGCGCCGGCGAGCTCGACGAGGCGTGGATTCCCGTCCACACCCCGGACGGGCCGGGCGTCCTCGTGTGGGACAACTCAGACTGAATCAGACCGAAGGTGACAACGAGCCGTGACAGCGACCATCAGCCAGACGCCGGCGGGCCAGGACGGCCCGCCGCCCATCACCCAGCGCATCGCCGAGGAGATCGGCGTCGGCGAGGGCCAGGTGCGGGTCGCGGTGGACCTGCTCGACGGCGGCGCGACCGTCCCGTTCATCGCCCGCTACCGCAAGGAGGCGACCGGCACCCTCGACGACGCGCAGCTGCGCGCGCTGGAGGAGCGGCTGCGCTACCTGCGCGAGCTCGACGAGCGCCGCGCCGCGATCCTGGAGTCGATCGAGTCGCAGGGCAAGCTCACCGCCGAGCTGCGGGCCCAGATCATGGCCGCCGACGCCAAGGCGCGGCTTGAGGACATCTACCTGCCCTACAAGCCCAAGCGCCGCACCAAGGCGCAGATCGCCCGCGAGGCCGGTCTCGAACCGCTCGCCGAGCTGCTGCTGGACGACCCGTCCAACGACCCGGCCACCGCCGCCGCGGGCTATGTCGACGCCGACAAGGGCGTCGCCGATGAGGCCGCCGCGCTGGAGGGCGCCCGCTCGATCCTCGTCGAGCGGTTCGCCGAGGACGCCGACCTCATCGGCGCGCTGCGCGAGCGGATGTGGAACCGGGGCCGGATGGTCTCGCGCGTCCGGGACGGCAAGCAGGAGGCGGGCGCGAAGTTCTCCGACTACTTCGAGTTCTCGGAGCCGTTCGCGAAGCTGCCCTCGCACCGCGTCCTCGCGCTGTTCCGCGGCGAGAAGGAGGAGGTCCTCGACCTCGACCTCGAACCCGAGGACGAGCCGGAGCCGGAGCCGGGGCAGCGCACCTCCTACGAGGCGGAGATCGCGCGCCGGTTCCAGATCACCGACCAGGGGCGTCCGGCCGACAAGTGGCTGGCCGACGCCGTCCGCTGGGCGTGGCGCACCCGGATCCTGGTGCACCTCGGCCTCGACCAGCGCACGCGGCTGCGTCAGGAGGCCGAGGACGAGGCCGTCCGCGTGTTCGCCGCGAACCTGCGCGACCTGCTGCTCGCCGCGCCCGCCGGGACCCGCGCCACCATGGGCCTCGACCCCGGCCTGCGGACCGGCGTCAAGGTCGCCGTCGTGGACGGCACCGGCAAGGTCGTCGCCACCGACACGATCTACCCCCACGAGCCGCGCCGGAAGTGGGACGAGTCGATCGAGACCCTCGCGGGGCTCGCCCGCGCGCACAACGTCGACCTGGTCTCCATCGGCAACGGGACCGCGTCCCGCGAGACCGACAAGCTCGCCGCCGACCTGATCGCCCGGCACCCCGACCTCAAGCTCACCAAGATCATGGTGTCGGAGGCGGGCGCGTCGGTGTACTCGGCGTCGGAGTACGCGGGCCGCGAGCTGCCCGGCATGGACGTGTCGCTGCGCGGCGCCGTCTCCATCGCCCGCCGCCTCCAGGACCCGCTCGCCGAGCTCGTCAAGATCGACCCGAAGTCGATCGGGGTCGGGCAGTACCAGCACGACGTGTCCGAGGTGAAGCTGTCGCGCTCGCTCGACGCCGTCGTCGAGGACTGCGTGAACGCCGTCGGCGTCGACGTCAACACCGCGTCCGCGCCGCTGCTCACCCGCGTGTCCGGCATCGGCGAGGGCCTCGCGGACAACATCGTCGCGCACCGCGACGCCAACGGCCCGTTCCGCAGCCGCGGCGGGCTGAAGGACGTCCCGCGCCTCGGCCCGAAGGCGTTCGAGCAGTGCGCCGGGTTCCTGCGCATCCCCGGCGGGGACGACCCGCTCGACGCGTCCAGCGTCCACCCGGAGGCCTACCCGGTCGTCCGCCGGATCCTCAACACCGCGGGCAACGACCTCAAGGGCCTCATCGGCAACACCGCCGTCCTGCGCTCCCTGAAGCCCGCGGAGTTCGTCGACGGCACATTCGGGCTGCCGACCGTCACCGACATCCTCGCCGAGCTGGAGAAGCCGGGCCGCGACCCGCGCCCGGCGTTCAAGACGGCGACGTTCAAGGAGGGCGTCGACAAGCTCGGCGACCTCGAACCCGGCATGATCCTTGAGGGCGTCGCCACCAACGTCGCGGCGTTCGGCGCGTTCGTGGACGTCGGCGTCCACCAGGACGGGCTCGTCCACATCTCCGCGATGTCCGACAAGTTCGTCTCCGACCCGCGCGAGGTCGTCAAGCCCGGCGACATCGTCCGCGTGAAGGTCCTGGACGTCGACCTGCAGCGCAAGCGCATCTCCCTGACGCTCCGCCTCGACGACGAACCCGGCCGCGACCAGCAGCCCGGCGGCCGCCAGCGCGGACGCCAGGCCGACCGCGGCGACCGAGGCGGACGCCAGAACAGGCAGGGCGGCCAAAACAAGCAAGGCGGCCAAAACAAGCAAGGCGGCGGAGGAGGCGGAGGAGGCGCCATGGCCGACGCCCTACGCCGCGCGGGCCTCGACAAGGGCCTCCCCAAGGACGACCGCAAGGGCCGAAGGGGACGCTAGTTCGCTTGTCCGCTAGTCGCTGAAGCCGCGCCAGCGTCCGTCAGCCCCGGTCTCGGTAGGAGCGGGCCCCTGCGGACGCACCGGACCCTGCGGCGGACGATCATCGTGCGGCGGGCGCGGCCGAGGCACCGGTGCGGAGAGCGGCACCTGCCGCTCAACCCGCCCGGCCCGCCACCCGCCGAACGCCGTCTCTCCGAACGCCGTCTGTCCGAACGCCGCGTCCCCGAACGCGGTCTCCCTGAACGCGGGGTCGCCGAGCGCGGGGTCCCCGAGCCGGGGCCTGCCGATCGGATCCCGCGTGGACGCCCCGGCCTTGGCCGCTATGTAGGAGGAATCCCGCGGCTCGTCCGCGACGGGCCGGTGCCGGGGGAACTGGACGACGGCGACCGCCGCGAGCGCCAGCGCGCCCAGCCGCATGCCGGAGTGCGCCAGGTCCCGCGGCCACGGCTCCGCGTAGAGGAACGTTCCCATCGTGAGCAGATACGTCTTCGCCGCGACCGTCATCACGGTCGCCACGATCGAGACCCGGCAGCGCTGGAACGCCATCACCATGATCCCGAACCCGATCGCCGCCGCGAACACCGTCAGGTACGGCCACGGGGTCAGCGCGATCTCCGGGCGCGCGGCGTCCGCGTGGTCGCTCCACCCCTTGATGGCCACCTCGGCGGTCCCGACCGGGAAGCCCGTGCCCAACCCGTAGGCGATGCCGGTGACCGGGCGGGCGTGCCGCCCGTCCGGCCGGTGGTCGCCGAGCACGAGGATCAGCACCGGCACCACGATCGCCGGTGCGACCACCACCGCGATCTTCCACGCCGCCACGTCCCCCCGGCCGATCGGCTCGTCAGCTCCGACCGAGGCGGTGAGCAGCAGGATCGCGCCGCCGATCAGCAACAGGCTCAGCCACTCGCGCGCGGTGAGCCGCTCGCCGAAGAACGCCAGCGCGATCAGCAGCAGCGGGACCATCCCGGACATGAAGATCGGCACGCCGGTGGACAGCGGCAGGTCACGCAGGGCCGTGATCTGAAGGCCCAGCCCGCCGAGGACGAACCCGAGCCCGACCAGGAAGATCCAGCTGCTGACGATCGTCCAGGTCATGTGCGGGATGCGGTTGCCCCGAAGCGGGGCCATCCGGCCGGCCGCAACCCGGAAGAAGGCGAACCCGAGGTAATAGAGACCGGTCGCACTGAAGGCCGCGGCTATCCCGTTCATCTCGGACGAGTATGGGGGTTCTGGTGCTGGATGTCACTGCCTGTGCGGGATTGATGACGCGAATTCGCCGGTTCGGCGGGCGTCCGGTGTCCGCAGCCGGCGCCGCTACCCCATAGACTTGGGCGCGCGAAGGCGCGGAGCCGTGTCCGGCGTGCCCGCGCCGCCGAGAGACTGACCGGCCGATCGACGGCGCGGACGGGCCGACGAGACGAAGGCCGCCCGCGTGAAGGCCGAGGGCCTCGCAGGCAGCATCTGCAAGCACGCGTCGAACGCCGCGGCGAGAAAGCGCCCGATCAAGGAGACCGACCCCAGTGAAGACCGATGTCGAGGAGCTGACCCCCACGCGGGTCAAGCTCACCGTCGAGGTTCCGTTCGACGAGCTCAAGCCGAACCTCGACAAGGCGTACAAGGAGATCTCGCAGCAGGTGCGGATCAAGGGCTTCCGGCCCGGGAAGGTCCCCGCCCCGCTGATCGACAAGTACGTCGGCCGGGGCGCGGTCCTTCAGGAGGCGGTCAATGACGCGCTTCCCGAACTGTACGGTCGCGCCGTCGAGGAGACCGAGATCTTCGTGCTCGGGCAGCCCGACGTCGAGGTGACCGAGCTGGAGGACGGCACCCAGTTCGCGTTCACCGCCGAGGTCGACATCCGGCCGAAGTTCGAGGTGCCCGACTACGACGGCCTTGAAGTGGTCGTCGACGACGCCGAGGTCACCGACGAGCAGATCGAGGAGACCATCGGCAACCTGCGCGAGCGGTTCGCGTCGCTGACCACCGCCGAGCGCGCCGTCGAGGAGGGCGACTTCGCCACCGTCGACCTGGTCGCGCGGATCGACGGCGAGGAGGTCGAGGACGCCGCCACCTCCGGTTTCTCCTACGAGGTCGGCAGCGGGTCGGCCGTCGAGGGCCTGGACGCCGCGCTGGTCGGCCTCGCCGCGGGCGAGGACGCCACGTTCACCAGCACCCTGACCGGCGGCGAGCGCGCCGGCGAGGAGGCCGAGATCACGGCCACCGTGCAGGGCGTCAAGATCAAGAACCTGCCGGACCTGGACGACGAGTTCGCCCAGCTGGCCAGCGAGTTCGACACCATCGACGAGCTCCGCGACGACGTCCGGACGCGGCTCGGCCGCCAGGTCAGGGCGCAGCAGCTGTCCGACGCGCGAGACAAGGCCCTTGAGGCGCTGCTGGAGAAGATCGACATCCCGCTGCCCGAGAAGGTCGTGGACGAGGAGGTCGGCCGCCGCAACCAGCAGCTGGAGCAGCAGCTCCAGATGGCCGGCATGTCCAAGGAGGACTACCTCAAGGACGAGGAGAAGTCCGAGGAGGAGTTCGACACCGAGGTCGCCGACGCCGCCCGGCTCGCGGTGAAGGGCGGCTTCGTGCTCGACCAGCTCGCCGTCCAGGAGGAGCTGAACGTCGAGAACGAGGAGCTCAGCGAGTACGTCGTCACGCAGGCCATGCAGATGGGCGTGCAGCCGCAGCAGCTCGCGCAGTACCTCACCGACAACAACCAGCTCCCGGCGATCGTCTCGGAGGTGCTGCGCAGCAAGGCGCTGAACCTCGTGGTCGAGCACGTCAGCGTCAAGGACGAGTCGGGCAACGTCATCGACGTCGAGGCCGTCCAGCGCGAACTGAACGGCGAGACCACCGACGCCACCGACGACACGGCCACCGACACCGAGTCGGCCGAGGCGGAGGACGCGGAGGACGCGGCGGAGGACGCCGCCACCTCCGAGGACACGGCCGAGGCCGCCGCTGAGGAGTCGCCCGCCGACGAGCCGGAAGAGGCCAAGGGCAAGTCCTCCTGAGGCCCTCTGGACGCTCCGCACCGCACGGAACACGCCCCCCATCCGTACACCGGATGCGGGGCGTGTCGCGTATTCCCGTGACACGCCCGGTCGCCAGCGGGTACGCCCCTGGCGAAAAGGCGGCCCCACGGGCTTAAGCGGGCCCGTGAGCGCGTTAATGTCCAATCATCCGAACCGATTAAAAGGACCGGAGGAACACCCGGTGAGCATGCCTCCGACTTTCGACGAGTCGTCGATCCAGGCGCGGGTAGCCGAGGCGCCCCTGTCGCCTCTGGGCGACCAGCTGTTCCAGCGGCTGCTGCGCGAACGGATCGTCTTCCTCGGCCAGCAGGTCGACGACGACATCGCCAACCGCATCTGCGCGGAGCTGCTGCTCCTGTCGGCCGAAGACGGCCGCCGCGACATCACGATCTACATCAACTCGCCAGGTGGGTCCGTCACCGCCGGCATGGCGATCTACGACATCATGCAGTACGTCCCGAACGACATCGTCACGGTCGGTATGGGCCTCGCCGCGTCGATGGGCCAGTTCCTGCTGTGCGCGGGGACGCGCGGCAAGCGCTACGCCCTGCCGCACGCGCGCATCATGATGCACCAGCCGTCCGGCGGCATCGGCGGCACCGCCTCCGACATCAAGATCCAGGCGGAGCAGATGCTGTACGTCAAGCGGACGCTCGCCGAGAAGATCGCCGAGCACACCGGCCAGCAGCTCGACCAGATCGAGCGCGACTCCGACCGCGACCGCTGGTTCACCGCCGACGAGGCCAAGGACTACGGGCTGGTGGACCACGTGGTGCTCAGCGCCACCCAGGTGCCCTCCCAGGGCACGGTCTCCTGACGACCCGACCTGATCATTAATCGGAGGCACACAGTGAGCGACCTCATCCGACCCGGCTTCACCGATCTGGTCCCGCCTGGCGGCGTGCGTGCGGGCGGGCGCCCGGCCCCGGTCGAGAACCGGTACATCATTCCGTCGTTCGTCGAGCGCACCACGTACGGGGTCAAGGAGATGAACCCGTACAACAAGCTGTTCGAGGAGCGGAACATCTTCCTCGGGATACAGATCGACGACGCGTCCGCCAACGACGTGATGGCCCAGCTGATCACGCTGGAGTCGATCGACCCCGACCGCGACATCAGCATCTACATCAACTCGCCCGGCGGCTCGTTCACCGCCATGACGGCGATCTACGACACGATGCAGTTCGTCAAGCCCGAGATCCAGACGGTCTGCATCGGCCAGGCCGCGTCGGCCGCGGCGGTGCTGCTCTCGGCCGGGACGCCGGGCAAGCGCGCCGCGCTGCCCAACTCGCGGATCCTGATCCACCAGCCCGCGACCGAGGGCACCTACGGCCAGTCCAGCGACATCGAGATCCAGGCGCGTGAGATCCTGCGGATCCGCGAGCTGCTGGAGACGATCCTGGCCGAGCACAGCGGCAAGAGCGTGGACGAGGTCCGCAAGGACATCGAGCGCGACAAGATCCTCACGGCGGACGAGGCGAAGCAATACGGTCTCATCGACGACGTCTTCGCCAGCAGGAAGCGCAAGGCCGAGGTAGTGTCGTCCTGAGACGACACGAGGACGAGGGAGACCCCTGAGCCCGGGCGAGCGCTTCCGGGTGAGGGGCTTCCCAAGTCCGTTGGAGGCGGTAACGTCGAATCCAACGTCGAGAGCCTTCGGGACGCAACCGAGCTGCGCCGCAGCCTCCATGGCGGCCGGCCCCACGAAAAGGAGACAGTTGGGTGGCACGCATCGGCGACGGTGGTGACCTGCTCAAGTGCTCGTTCTGCGGAAAGAGCCAGAAGCAGGTCAAGAAGCTCATCGCGGGTCCGGGCGTGTACATCTGCGACGAGTGCATCGATCTCTGCAACGAGATCATCGAGGAGGAGCTCTCCGAGACCTCCGACCTCAAGTGGGACAACCTGCCCAAACCGCGGGAGATCTACGAGTTCCTCGACTCCTACGTGATCGGGCAGGACACGGCGAAGAAGGCGCTGTCGGTCGCCGTCTACAACCACTACAAGCGGATCCAGTCGGGCGAGACCGGCCGCGAGGACCCGGTCGAGATCGGCAAGTCGAACATCCTGCTGCTCGGCCCCACCGGATCCGGCAAGACCTTGCTCGCGCAGACGCTCGCCAAACTCCTCAACGTCCCGTTCGCGATCGCGGACGCCACGGCGCTGACGGAGGCCGGTTATGTGGGGGAGGACGTCGAGAACATCCTCCTCAAGCTGATCCAGGCGGCCGACTACGACGTCAAGAAGGCCGAGACGGGGATCATCTACATCGACGAGGTCGACAAGGTCGCCCGCAAGAGCGAGAACCCGTCGATCACCCGGGACGTGTCGGGCGAAGGCGTCCAGCAGGCCCTGCTGAAGATCCTGGAGGGCACGACCGCGAGCGTCCCGCCGCAGGGCGGTCGCAAGCACCCGCACCAGGAGTTCATCCAGATCGACACCACCAACGTGCTGTTCATCTGCGGTGGCGCGTTCGCCGGCCTGGAGAAGATCGTCGAGTCGCGGGTCGGGAAGCAGGGCATGGGCTTCGGTGCCCAGATCCGCTCCAAGTCCGACTTCGACGAGTCGTCGGCCGTGCTCGGCGACGTCATGCCCGAAGACCTCCTGAAGTTCGGCATGATCCCCGAGTTCATCGGCCGGCTGCCGATCATGACGTCGGTGCACAACCTCGACCGCGAGGCCCTGATCAACATCCTCACCGAGCCGAAGAACGCGCTGGTCCGCCAGTACCACCGCCTGTTCGAGCTCGACGGCGTCGATCTGGAGTTCACCGACGACGCGCTGGAGGCCATCGCCGACCAGGCGATCCTGCGCGGCACCGGCGCGCGCGGGCTGCGCGCCATCATGGAGGAGGTCCTCCTGTCGGTGATGTACGAGGTGCCGAGCCGCCAGGACGTCGCCCGCGTCGTCATCACCCGCGAGGCCGTTTTGGAGCACGTCAACCCGACCCTCGTCCCGCGCGACCGCCCCAAGCGCGAACCGCGCGAGAAGTCGGCCTAGCCGAACGGCGGAACGCCCTCGACCTGGCGGTCGGGGGCGTTCGGCCTAGGACGGGCGGGTGGTCAGCGGCGGGTGGTGGATTCGCCGAGGCCGGCCTCGCGGGCCATGACGATGGCCTGGCCGCGGTCGGCGACGTGCAGCTTCATGAAGATGTTCGACACGTGGTTGCGGACGGTCTTCTGGCTGAGGAACAGCGTCCCGGCGATGTCGCTGTTGCTGCGGCCCTCCGCGATCAGCGACAGGACCTCCCGTTCCCGCTCGGTCAGCTCGGGGAACGCCGAGCGGCGCGGGTCGGGCATGTCGGTGAAGTAGGTCAGGACGCGGCGCGCGATCTCGGGGCCGTAGATGGCCTCGCCCGCCGCGACGGCCCGGACCGCGCGGGCGATCTCCTCGGCGCCGGACTCCTTCAGCAGGTAGCCGCGGGCGCCGGCGCGCATCGCCGCGAAGACGGAGTCGTCGTCGCGGAACATCGTCAGGACCAGCACGCCGATGCGCGGGCTCGTCCGGGTGATCGTGCGGGTGGCCTCGATGCCGTTGCCGCCGGGCATGTGCAGGTCCATCACGACGACGTCCGGCTGGAGTTCGGCGGCCATGCGCACCGCGTCGGGGCCGTTCTCGGCCTCGCCGACGACGTCCACGCCCAGCGCCTGCAGCAGGCCCTTGAGGCCCTGCCTGAACACCGGGTGGTCGTCGGTGATGAGGACCCGGATGGTCTCCGACATCTACGCCCCGCCCCTTCCCGTGGAAGGACGATGGTACCCGGCGGCGAGCGCGGCGGCGGCGACCGGGAGGTGGGCGGTGACGACGGTTCCGCCGCCGTTCCTGGACGTGATCGCGCAGCTTCCGCCGACCTCGGCGGCCCATTCCTTCATCGCCGCCATGCCGCGCCGCGGCCTCGGGTGGGCGCCGTTGCGGGACGCGTCGGGCAGCCCGGGGCCGGTGTCGGCCACCATCAGGTGCAGTTCGGCGTCGCGCGCGAGCCTGACCGTCGCGGTGCTGTCGGGCGCGTGCAGCCGGACGTTCGTCAGCGCCTCCTGCGCGATGCGGTACGCGGCGACCTCGACGGCGGCGGGCAGTTCGAGGTGCTCGCCGTCGAACCGGACGTCCACGTGTTCGCAGGCGCCCTCGGCGAACGACTCGATCGCCGCGACGAGGCCGAGGTCGTCGAGGGCGGGCGGGCGCAGGCCGTGCGCCAGGTCGCGGATCTCGCCGACGGCCGAGGCCAGCCGGTCCCGGACGTCGGCGAGCAGCGGGTCGGCACGTTCCGGTTCGCAGGCGAGCGTGATGCGCGCGGCGTCCAGCGACATGGCGAGGCTGGCGAGCGTCGGCCCGAGCCCGTCGTGCAGGTCGTGCCGCAGCCGCCGCCGCTCCTCCTCCCGGTTGGCGAGGATCCGCTCCCGGGAGCGTTGCAGGTCGGCGGTGAGGCTACGGAGGTGAGGGATGGTCGCGGCACGCGCCGCCACGGCCCCCGCGGTGAACGCGCCGGCCAGCACGGCTGCGCGTGCCAGTACCGCTCGCATCCCGTCCCTCCCCCTTCGCCCCGCCGCTGCGGGTATTCCCCGCAACCCTTTCCCGCGGGGCGACCCGGTGTCAGGTGACCTGTGTCCCGACCACGGCGGGAAAGGCCTTCGGAGGCGGTTTCGGCGATGCTCAGTCCTCGACGTCGGCGCGGATCCGGCGCATGACGCTCGCCAGGTCGATGCTCTCGGACGGCTTGCCGGCCCGCATGACGATCCCCATGGTCGTCCTCGTGGACCAGGACGCCATGTAGCCGGTCGAGTACGAGGTCTTCCCCGTCGGCCCGATCAGCTGGATGTTGATCACGGTGGACAGCCCCACGCCGTCACCGCCGGAGTCGGAGATCTTCACGGTGCTCGGGGAGTAGACGGTGTTCTCGATGCCGGTGAACGCGGTCGCGACGGCGGCGTTGAAGTCCTGCTCCGGGTACTTCAGGTCGTGCTCGCCGGTGCCGCCGACGAACAGGTACCGCTCCTCGCCGGTGCCGTAGATCGCGCTGACCTGGTCGTAGACCTTGTAGTCGCTGGCCCTGCTGAGGACGGTCTTCAGCCTGTTGATCGCTTCGGTGGCCTTGGTCTCGGCCTCGCTGTTGCGGGTCATCCCGCCCGCCGAGATGGGGGTGGCCAGCGTGTGGGACGTCCGCTGCAGGTAGTAGGCGTATCCGCCCACGCCGAGCACGAGGGCCAAGACGACGACCACCGCCAGGAAGACAAGGAACTTGCGTCCACCGGACCCGGGCCGTCGCGGCGGCCCGTAGGGCGCTCCGGGGAACGCTCCGCCCGGCGGGACCGGCACACCGGGAGGAACCGGCGAGCCCGGAGGAAATCCACCTCCGGGCGGGATCGGGCTGCCCGGCGGTACGGGACCTTGGGGGATGGGGTTGCCTGGCGGGATGGGGCCGCCGCCGGGCGGAGGAGGGCCGTACGGGCCGTGCGGCGGGCCGCCCGGCTGGGGTGGGGGGTTCCAACCGCTCAACGTGTGTCCTTCCCGAGTGGCTGAACGGCGAGGCGGCTTGGCGGGGTGCTCGCCTGAACAGATTCTCGCGTACGCGCGCTCCTCCCCGGGCCAGTCCGCTCACGTCGTCCCCGTAGAATCGTCAGCCGTGACACAGCCCAGCACTGAGCGCGGCCAAGGGGCCGCCGCGGACGTCGACCTGCCCACCCAGTACCGACCGGCCGACGTCGAGGGCCGGCTCTACGAGCGGTGGGTATCGGCGGGGCTGTTCGCCGCCGGGCAGGACGGTACGCCGTTCTCGATCGTGATCCCGCCGCCGAACGTCACCGGTTCGCTGCACATGGGGCACGCGCTCGACCACTCCATCCAGGACGCCCTCGTCCGGCGGCGCCGGATGCGGGGGCACGCGACGGTGTGGGTGCCGGGCATGGACCACGCGGGCATCGCCACGCAGAACGTGGTGGAGCGCGAGCTGGCCAAGGAGGGCCTGTCGCGGCACGACCTCGGGCGCGAGGCGTTCGTGGAGCGGGTCTGGCAGTGGAAGGCGGAGTCCGGCGGCCGGATCCTCGGCCAGATGCGCCGCCTCGGCGACAGCGTCGACTGGTCACGTGAAGCGTTCACGATGGACGACGACCGGGCCACCGCCGTCCGGACGATCTTCAAGCGGCTGTTCGACGACGGGCTGATCTACCGCGCCGAGCGCATCATCAACTGGTGCCCGCGCTGCCTGACGGCCCTGTCCGACATCGAGGTCGAGCACGAGGACGTCGACGGCGAACTGGTCTCCATCCGGTACGGCGACGGTGACGACGCGATCGTCGTCGCGACCACGCGGGCGGAGACGATGCTCGGCGACACGGCCGTCGCCGTCCATCCGGAGGACGCCAGGTACGCGCACCTGGTCGGACGGGAGATCGAGCTTCCGCTGACCGGCCGCCGCATCCCCGTCGTCGCCGACGAGCACGTCGACCCGGAGTTCGGGACGGGCGCGGTGAAGGTGACCCCGGCGCACGACCCGAACGACTTCGAGATCGGGCGGCGGCACTCGCTGGCGTCCCTGTCGGTCATGGACGAGCGGGGCGTGGTGACCGCGTCCGGGCCGTTCGAGGGGCTCGACCGGTTCGAGGCGCGCCCGGCGGTGGTGGCCGCGCTGCGCGAGCAGGGACGGATCGTCAGGGAGGTCCGCCCGTACGCGCACTCGGTCGGCCACTGCCAGCGGTGCGCCACGGTCGTCGAGCCGCGGGTGTCGCTCCAGTGGTTCGTGAAGGTCGAGTCGCTGGCGCGGGAGGCGGGCGACGCCGTCCGCGACGGCCGGGTGACGATCCACCCGCCGGAGATGGCGGCCCGCTACTTCGAGTGGGTCGACAACATGCACGACTGGTGCATCAGCCGGCAGCTGTGGTGGGGGCACCGCATCCCCGTCTGGTACGGGCCGGACGGCGAGGTCGTCTGCCCGGAGCCGGGGGAGGAGCCGCCCGCCGGCTGGACGCAGGACACCGACGTCCTCGACACCTGGTTCTCCTCGGCGCTGTGGCCGTTCTCGACGCTGGGGTGGCCCGCGCAGACCGACGATCTGAAGCGGTTCTACCCGACGTCGGTGCTGGTCACCGGGTACGACATCCTGTTCTTCTGGGTCGCCAGGATGATGATGTTCGGGCTGTACGCGATGGACGGCGTCCAGCCGTTCGACACGATCGCGCTGCACGGGATGGTCCGCGACCAGTACGGCAAGAAGATGTCCAAGTCGTTCGGGAACGTCATCGACCCGCTCGACTGGATCGACGAGTACGGCGCGGACGCGACCCGGTTCACGCTGCTGCGCGGCGCGAACCCGGGCGGCGACGTCCCGGTGGCCGAGCAGTGGGCGCAGGGGTCGCGCAACTTCTGCAACAAGCTGTGGAACGCGACGCGGTTCGCGCTGATCAACGGCGCGCACGTCCGCGGCGCGATGCCCGCCGACCTGACGACCGTGGACGCCTGGATCCTGTCGCGCCTCCAGACGGTCATCGCCGAGGTGGACGCCTACCTGGAGGCCTACGACTTCGCCAAGGCGTGCGAGGCGCTCTACCACTTCGCGTGGGACGAGGTCTGCGACTGGTACGTGGAGCTGGCCAAGGTCCAGCTCGCCGACGAGCGCGCCGAAGCGACGCGCCGCGTGCTGGGCGAGGTGCTCGACAAGCTGCTGCGACTGCTGCACCCGGTGATCCCGTTCGTGACGGAGGAGCTGTGGACGTCCCTGACCGGACCCACCTCCGGGGGCGACACGATCGTTACGGCGCCGTGGCCGTCCGCCGAGCCGGAGCGCGCCGACCGTGACGCCGAGGTGCTCGTCGAGTCGTTGCAGCGCCTGGTGACGGAGGTCCGGCGGTTCCGCGCCGACCAGGGCCTCAAGCCGGGCCAGCGGGTCGCGGCGGCGCTGGAGTGGGACGGCTCGCCGCTCGCGGCGCACGAGGAGGGCGTCCGGACGCTGCTGCGCCTCACCGCACCCGGCGATGGCTTCGCGGCGACCGCGTCCCTGCCCGTCGAGGGCGTTACCGTCCGGCTCGACACCGCGGGCGCGATCGACGTCGCCGCCGAGCGCAGGCGGCTGGAGAAGGACCTCGCGGCCGCCCGCAAAGAGGTGGAACAGGCCGCCCGCAAGCTCGGCAACGAGGCGTTCATGGCGAAGGCGCCCGAGGAGGTCGTCGCCAAGAACCGGGACAGGCTCGCGCAGGCGGAGGCGGACATCAGGCGGCTGGAGTCGCAGCTGACCGCGCTGCCCGCGGTCTGACCCGGCAGCCGAACCATCGGGAGACCCATGGCCGAACCACCCCCTCGGTCCGAGATGCCGTCCGAGATGCCGGACGCCCCGTCCGGCGATGACCTGTACGCGCCGCCGGAGGGCGTCGCGGCGGAGCCCTGGGGCGCCTCGCCTCCGTGGTGGTCGGCCGACCCCGGCGACGGCACGGGCCCGCAGATCGTGATCCGGGACGGCACGGGCGGGCACCCCGCCGTCCCCGCCGTCCCCGACGGCACCGGCCCGCTGCCGATGATCCCCGCGCCGCCTGGGCCGATGCCGCTGGGGCCGCTGCCGACGGCGGCCGGGGAACCGAAACGGATGCCGAGGCTGCTGCTCGTCGTGGGTGCCGCCGGGGTCGGGGCCGTCGTCCTTTTGGCGGGCGCGCTCGCCTTCGGGACGGTTGGTGGTGGTGGCGGCAACGGCAAGGGCGGCCGGGGCGACGGGAAGGACGCGCGCACCACCACCGCCGGCGGGGCCGCCTCCCAGAAGGTGATCAGCGCGGGCGCGACCGCCGGTGGGCTGCGCCGGGACGTCCGGGCCTCTCCGCAGGTCAGCGCGGCGTACCCGTTCGTCGTGCGCGCGGTCGAGGCGGCCGGTGTGCCCGTCGCCGAGCGCGGCCGGGCCGTGTACTCCGAGGAACCCGTCCGGCGGATCAACGTCCTGTTCGTCGGTGGGACGGGCCGTGTCGGCGACCCGGCTGGCTTCCTGCAGAAGGCGCGGCCGACGACGTTCATAGCCGGAGAGAGCGCCGACCCTGGGACGAGCGGCGGGAAGGCCCTCTGTGGAACGTTCGCCGTCCTCGCCGAGACCCACACGTACTGCGCGTGGGCGACCGCGGACTCCTACGGTGTCGTCGCGTCGAACCGGCCGTCGCTGAACCCGCGGTTCACGCTGATGGCCGAGCTGATGCGCCGGATCAGGAAGGACGTCGAGCGGCCGAGGTGACGAAGAGCCGCTCGGTCTCGGCGCCGACGACGTCGAGGACGAGCCCGGTGAAGTAGACGGTGCCGAGCACGACGACGCGACGCCCGAGCGCTGCGAGGAACGCGGGCGTGACAGCGTCCGCGCCGACGACGTCCCAGCCGGACGGCAGCGGACGGGTGAAGCGCAGCCGGGGGCGCGGCAGCCGGACGAACGTGACCGGCAGGCCGCCCAGTTCGGCGATGGCGCCGTCCAGGTCCTTGTGGTCGGGGAGGCAGACGACGACGTGGTCGATCGCGCCCCACGCGCGCCGCGCGGTGGCAAGGGCGGCGGCGGTCCCCGTCCTGTCGATGGCGGAATCGACGAGCAGCCGCGTCGTCGACCCCGGCACGCCGTGCCAGGACAGCCGCCCCGGCAGGACGACCGACGCGAGTACGTCGCGGAGCGTGCCGTTCGGGGGCTCGGTGACGCCCGGCAGGCGGCGGGCCGCGACGACGCCGAGTTCGGCGCTGGCGCGCACGAGCCCGTCCGGCAGCAGGTCCGCCGCGAGCCCGCTGCCGCCCGCCGCGA
>JBOHBY010000307.1:0-4109 GCA_050698635.1 Spirillospora sp. | reverse complement strand
CAGGTGCCCCGGGCGCGCCCGAACCCCACGACGTCATCGACGTGATCGCCGCGCTGATCGACAAGTCGCTGGTGATGGCGGACGGCGACCCCGAGGTCCGCTACCGGCTGCTGGAGACCGTCGGCGTGTACGCGGGGGAGCGGCTCACCGAGGCGGGCGAGGCCGTGCGCATCCGCTCCGCGCACGCCGCCTACCTGGTCGAGCTCGCCGAACGCGCCGAACCGGAGCTGCGCCGCCACGACCAGTTGCAGTGGGCGGAACGCCTCGCCGAGGAACGCGGCAACGTCACCGTCGCGTTCCGGCACCTCATCGAGACCGGCGACAGGGAGCTGAGCCTGCGGCTGGTCGCGGGCCTGGTGTGGTTCTGGGTGCTGCGCGACCTGGAGATCGAGGCGGGCCACTGGGCGGTCGCCGTCCGCGACATGGTCGGCGACACCGCGCCGCCCGGCCTGGAGGAGCCCTACGCCCTCTGCGTCGTCTCGGCGGGCCTCATCTCGGAGATGAGCAAGGACACCGGGCCGACGCCGGAGACCCTCGCCGCGATCTTCGACAGCATCGGCGAGATCGTCCCCGAGCGGCCGATGCACCCCGCCCTCGCCCTGATGGGACCCGCGTCCTACATGTTCAGCGGCGACATGGACGAGATCAACCGGCAGTTGCGCGGCACCCAGGACCACCCCGACCCGTGGGTCCGCGCCGCCGGCCACGCCCTCCTCGCCCACATGGGCATCAACACCGGGCACATCGACGAGGCCGCCGACGAGGCCGCCGAGGGCTACGCGCGGTTCCGCGACCTCGGCGACCGGTTCGGGATGATCCTCGGGCTGAGCGGGATGATGCAGGTCGCCACGGCCCGCGGCGACCTCGCCGACGCCATCCGGTTCGGCGAGGAGGCCTACGGCTACGCGACGGCCGGCGTCAGCCCCGAGCAGGGCGCGGCGATCCTCACCGGGCTCGCCCGCGCCCGGATCCAGCAGGGCGACGTCGCGCGGGCCCGCGAGGACCTCGAACTCGCGCTCGCGCAGATGGACCGGATCGGCGAGTTCGCCGAGGCCGCCGGGGCGTCGCTCATGCTGTGCGAACTCGACCTGCGGGAAGGCGACCGCGAGGCCGCCCGTCCGCACGCCGAACGCGCCTACAAGTGGATCGAGCCGCGCGAGAGCCGTCCCGACTTCGCGCAGGCCGTCCGGCGCACCTACAGCCGTCTCGGCGGCCTCGCCGAGGAGGACGGCGACCTGGACGTCTCCGTCGGCTGGCACCTCCGCGCGTTCAGCGACCTCACCAACGACGCGCTGATGGGCAACCCGACCCTCGCCTCGCTCGTCGACGGCATCGCCGCCCTCGCCGCGGCGCGCGGCGCCCCCGAGAGGGCCGCCGAACTGCTCGGCACCGCGCACCATCTGCGTGGGTTCCGCGACATCTCCTGCTACGACGTCCAGCGGACGATCGACGCCGCCGTCCGCGCCCTCGGTGACGCCGCCTTCTCCGCCGCCTACGACCGCGGCCGCCGCGTCACCCGCGACGACGTCTTCGCCGCCGGCGCGGACATCGTCCACTCCACCTCCCCGCCCGCTACCTGACCCACGGAGAACGCCGACCCGGCACAACGCTGCCGGGTCGGCACCCATCCTCTTCTTCGGCTGGCTGACGTCAGGCCCTCCGCGAGTACATCCGCATCGCCAGTGGAAACGTGACCACGACGATCCCCGCCGCCCACGCGAGCGTGTACCAGGCGTGGTTCCCGATCGGCCCGCCGACCATCAGCGCCCGCATCGACTCCGCCAGATGCGTCACCGGGTTGACCTTCGTCCACGCCTCCAGCCACCCCGGCATCGTGGACGTGTCCGGAACGAGGATGCTGCTGCCGAACGTCAGCGGCATCACCCAGATGAACGCGAGCCCCTGCACCGTGTCCGGCGTAGGCGCGATCAGACCCACCAGGACGGAGATCCAGCAGACCGCCAGATAGAACACGTACGCGAGCGCGAACGCCGCCAATACCGACAGTGGATCGGTATGGAACCGGAATCCGAGCAGCGAACCGAACCCGACCAGAACCGTCATCACGGTCACGAACCGGGCCGTGTCCCCGAGAACCGACCCGATCAGCGGCGCGGAACGCGCGATCGGCAGGCTGCGGAAACGGTCGAACACACCCTTGTGGATGTCCTCGTTCAGCGCCGTCCCGAGCCCCATCGTCGCGAACATCGCCATCTGCGCGATCAGACCCGGCAGCAGCTTCTGCAGATACGAATGCGTATCGCCCGCCACCGCCCCACCGAACACGTACAGGAACAGCAGCAGGAACACGATCGGCATCAGCGTCGTGTCCAGCAGCTTCTCCGGAGAATGCTTCAACTGCGCGATGTTGCGCCACGCCAAGGTCAGGCCGTGCCGGAACGTCCGCTGCAGGCTGATGCGCGCGGGCGGCGCCTCCTTGGACGGACGGCGCCCGTCAACGGTGATGGCGGTCATGCCACGCTCCCCTCGGGGACGAGTTCGGTCTTGGAATCTTCGGCGAGATGGCCCGTCAGCGTGAGGAACACCTCGTCCAGGCTCGGCATCCGCAGCGCCAGCTCCGCCGCGACGATCGACGCGTCGTCCAGCCGCCTGACCAGCGCCGACAGCATCCGCGGATCGTGCACCGGCGCCGAGACGAGACCGGTCGGCTCCTGCACCTCCGGCTGCTCCCCGGTCAGCTCGGCGACGATCGCCGTGAGCTGCGCCGTCCGGTACGGCTCGGACGCGCGGACCACCAGCGTCTGCCGGCCGATCTGGCCCTTCAGGTCGTCGGAGGTGCCCTCCGCGATGACCCGCCCGTGGTCGAACACCGCGATCCGGTCGGCGAGCGCGTCGGCCTCCTCCAGGTACTGCGTGGTCAGCAGCACCGTCGCACCCTCGGCGACGACGGCGCGGATCGTGTCCCACACCTCGTTACGCGCCCGTGGGTCGAGGCCGGTCGTCGGCTCATCCAGATAGAGGATCTCGGGATGGTTGATCAGGCTCGCCGCCAGGTCGAGCCGCCGCCGCATCCCGCCCGAGTACGTCTTGACCGCACGCCACCCGGCCTCGGTGAGCCGGAACCGTTCCAGCAGCCCGCGCGCCCTGGCCTTGGCCTCCCGCCGGTCGAAATCCAGCAGCCGGGCGATCATCACAAGGTTCTCGGTCCCGGTCAGCTCCTCGTCCACGGACGCGTACTGCCCGGTCAACCCGATCATCGCGCGCACCCGGACGGCGTCCTTGACGACGTCGTAGCCGCCCACCTCCGCCCGTCCGGCGTCCGGCTTCAGCAGCGTCGCCAGCACCCGGACGGCGGTCGTCTTCCCCGCGCCGTTCGGCCCCAGCACCCCGAGGACCGTCCCCCGGCGTGCCGAGATGTCCACGCCGTCCAGGGCCTTGGTGTCCCCGAACCGCTTGCGCAGCCCTTCGGCGCGAATCACATCGTCCATCGATCTGCCTCTCACGGGTCTTTCACTCTGTCGTCACCACCGTCGCCGAGTCCGCTGACAAAGCGCGGACATCGTCGTCACGGCGCTGACATCGCGCTGATGCCGCGCCAACGCCGGACCCGTGAACCGTCCGTGACCAGCGGGTTTCCTCCGCTGGACGAAGGTGTGGACGACCCGATTTGACGGGCCGTCCAGGGCTGCCTAATCTTCTTCCTGCCCACAGGGATGCGGGACGCCGGAAGGCGGACGGTCCCGGGGCAGCGCCAACAGAGGAAAATCGGTTCGCAGCATGATCCGGGCCGAGGTACCCTTGAATGGCAAGCCCGGACGGGATGCAGGACGCCGTGAGGTGGCCGGCCCGGAGGGCATCTCCTACGAAACGATCTTCGCGGGTCTTCGGCTCGTGTTCTTGTCGATGCGTGGGAACTCGTTTCGTCTCCGTCTCCATCAAAAAGATCTACCTAGATCGGCTTGACAGCGGGAACGATTCGGGTAAGTTAGAAGGGTTGCCCCGGAGTCGGGTCCCGTAAAAGCGGGAGTCCTGGCGCGGTGGGTGTCCGTTTCTTGAGAACTCAACAGCGTGTTAAAAGCCAGTGCCTTTATGCGGTTCGGCCGGGCAGGCCGGGCCGTCCCCGCGGCCATCCTCGTTTTCGGGGTTGG
>JBOHBY010000306.1:0-1652 GCA_050698635.1 Spirillospora sp. | reverse complement strand
CGCGAGGGACGTGTCGGCGGGCACGAGCGCGACGGCCCGCCGCGCCCAGCCCGCGCCGACGACGCTGGTGACGACCGGGACGGCCGCGTCGAGGCGCCGTGCGATCTCGTCGAGCCCGCCGGTGTCGCCGATGACGAGGCTCGCGCGCCCCTTGAACACGGTCAGCGGGCCGCCGTCCCAGATCTCGGCGTCGTTCGTGAACCCGTGGGAGGTGCCGTCGCCGACGATCGTCCAGGTGCCGGAGCGTGGGGCCAGGGACAGGTACTGGGTGCGGGCCACGTCGCCGCGGTCGAAACCACGCAGCCTGTAGCGCGCTCTGACGTGGACGACCGCGACGCCCTTCTCGTCGTCCACTGTTTGGGCGTTGACGACCTGTTCGTGCCAGCCGTCCATCGGGATCTTCCGGAGGTTGTCGTAGAGGCGGGACTGGGCGTCCTGGAACGCGGCGGGTGCGGCGCCGACCGTCGCGAGGAAGGCCGTACGGTCGCCGTTGCGCACCGCACGCGCGCGGTTCCCGAGAACGGCGGCGGCGTCGCCTGGGCTGAACTCGCCGACCTTTCTGGCCGTGCCCGTCCGGGGCGTTTCGTCGTCACCTGACCGCGAGCCTAGGAGGCCCGCGCCTCCGGCGAGCAGTACCACGGCTCCGCCCGCCCCGACGGCGAGTGCCCTGCGCCGCGTGACGGGGCCGTCCTTCATGTGCGCGATCCTATGCAGCACGGGGTGGCGCCGAGGCCATCATGCCTTGTAGGCGGGGTATCCGTAGCCGACCACGTCGTCGGTGGAACGTTCCTTCACCTTGACGGCGTTGCCGGTGTTGCCCTCGACGGTCTGGATCGTGTCGTCGTCGACCTTCCTGACGACCATGCCGACGTGCCTGATGGCGCCGCTGGCCTTGCTGCCGCCCCAGGCGTAGAAGACGATCGCGCCCGGCCTGGGGGCCGTGCCCCAGCGGCCCTGGCCCTGGAACCAGCGGGCGTGGGCGACGGTCCAGGCGTCGCTGCCGAACTGGTCGCTGAGGCCGATCTGCTCACCGATCCAGGAGATGAACATGTCGCACCAGTTCGCGTCGCCGTAGCCGCCGAGGGAGCCGCCGTCGCGCTGGAGCGTCTCCTGCGCGCGTGACGTGCCCATGTACCACTTCTGGAACTTGGTCCCGCCACCGTCGTCCTCCCGGATTCCCACCTGCGACCTGGCGAGCGCGATGGCCTTCGCGGCGGTGGGACGCGACGTCCCGGACGGCTTGTCCGGCCTGCCACCGCCTTTGTTCTTGGTGCCTTCGTTCTTGGGGGCGTCGGGCTTGACCGCGTCCTTCTGGCGGTCCTTGGACGTCTTCTTGCCCGCGTCCTTCCCGGCGGCGGGCAGGCCGGCGGACGCGTTCGACGGGGAAGGGGAGCCGAACGGCAGGACGGACGCCTGCGCGGTGGCGGCGGCGGTGCCGACGACGGCGGCGCCGACGACGATGCCGCCGGTCGTCCGCCAGGTGATGGACCGGGCACTCGGTTTGCGATGCCTGCCCGGGGCCTTTCTGCGGTGGATGCCTGGCACGGGGGGATCTCCTCGACCACGGAGCGCGGGGAAGCGCGCGAAGAGCGGGGGAATTGAGCGCAAGGGAATAGAGCGCAGGGGAAATGAGCGCAGGGGTAAGGGGGGCG
>JBOHBY010000305.1:0-3098 GCA_050698635.1 Spirillospora sp. | reverse complement strand
CACCTGGTGGACGCCGCTGCGCGAGGCCGTCCTCGACCCGCTGCGCGACGGGCGGCCCGTCCTCCTGCGCCGCTACGACTGGCACCGCGACCGCTACGGCGCGCGGGAGGAGATCCCGGCCGGGCCGGTGCTGATCGTCGAAGGCGTCGGGGCCGCGTGGGGTGGGTCGCCCGTCGCGTTCCGCATCTGGATCGACGCGCCGCGCGAGCTGCGCCGCGCCCGCGCCATCGACCGCGACGGCCCCGAATGGGCCGGCGCCTGGGACGAGTGGAGCACCCGCGAGACGGCGTTCTTCGCCGCCGACGGCACCCGCGCCCGCGCCGACCTCCTCGTGGACGGCACCGCGTTCACGTCCCACCGCTTCCGGACCTACTCGACGGCGTCGAGCTCGGCCGACGACAGCCCGCCCGACAGTTCGGGGTAGCCGGGACCCCGGTCGAAGAACGGCGCCGGACCGCCGCGTCCGGCGCGCAGGCGCTCGCGGAGGGCCGTGGTGGCTTCGCCGTCCACGCGTCCATTGGTCAGGACGACGCCGTAGTCGTCGCGGGCGCCGTCCACGGACACCTTGCCGTCGCGGACGTCGGCGGCCACGCGAGACGGGTCACGGTTCAGCGGATCGCCCCAGCCGCCGCCCCCGGTCGTGCGGATCCGGATGACCTGCCCGGCCTTCACGGGACGGTCGTCGACGAGGCCGTCCATCTCCTCGCCGTCGATGTCGACCCGGAAGGGGCGTCCCGCGCGCCCGCCGTTCACGCCCCAGCACGACAGGATCGACCGGTCGGCGATCGACATGTAGTGGGCGTCGCGGAGCATCCGGATGTGCTTGTCGTAGCCGAGCCCGCCCCGGAACTCCCCCGGCCCGCCCGAGTCGACGGCCAGGCCGAGGCGTTCGACGACGAACGGCCAGCGGGCCTCGGCGAACTCGGCGGGGATGTTGCGGGAGTCGGGCACGACGTGGATGGTGTCCTCGCCGTCGGCGTAGTAGCGGCCGCCGGAACCGCCGCCGAGCACCTCCCGCATCAGGTACGGGCCGCGGTCGTCCTCCCCGTAGACGCCGGTGTAGCGGATCGTCTCCTGGTCGGCGGGCATCCGCCCGCCCGTGGCCTTCGCCAGGACGCCCGCGAGGACGCCGAGCAGCCGGAGGATCACGAACGTGCGGGCGTTCGTCGGGGCCGGGAAGACGGGCGTGAGCAGCGTGCCCTTCTCCGGGAAGCGCATCTCGATGAGCGGGACGACGCCCTCGTTGACGTCCAGTTCGGCGGCGCGCTCCGGTGTGTCGGCCAGGTTCCGCAGGACGGGCGCCAGCCACTTCTTCAGGAACACGCCGCCGGCGTAGTCGCCCGCGTGGTTGATGGGCCCCTTCGCCTGCGGGGACGTCCCGGCGAAGTCGATGACGAGCGGGACGTCCGCCGCCTTGTCGACCGTCAGCGTGATCCGCTGGGCGTGCAGGCGGGGCGGGTCGACGCCGTCGTGCTCGGCGTAGTCCTCCCAGCCGAACGTGCCGTCGGGGATCTTGCTGAGGAGCTCGCGGCGGAACGTCTCGGTCGTCCGGTCGATGATCGCGTCGAAGCACGCCTCGACGGCGGCGCGGCCGTAGCGGGCGAACAGGTCGCCGAGGCGGCGGGCGCCCATCAGGCAGGCCGAGCACTCGGCGTCCAGGTCGCCGGCGAGGGAGTCGGGCATCCGCGAGTTGCGGGTCATGATCGTCAGCGCCGCGCGGTTCGGGACGCCCTCGTCCCACAGCTTGATCGGCGGGACCATCAGGCCCTCCTCGAACGCGCTGCGGGCGTGGCTCGGCATCGACCCGGGGACGGCGCCGCCGATGTCGTCGTGGTGCCCGAACGCCTGGACGAACGCGACGACCTCCCCTCCGTCGAACCCGCCGTCGAACCCGCCGTCGAAGACCGGGACGGTCACGCACAGGTCCGGCAGATGCCCGATGCCGCCCTCCGACAGGTACACGTCGTTGTGGAAGAACACGTCGCCCGGACGCATCTCCTCAAGCGGAAAGTCGCGCGCGACGGGCTGGACGAGCGCGGAGTAGGAGCGTCCGGTCAGCTTGCGGAGGCGCCGGTCGTGGATGCCCGCGCGGAAGTCGTGCGCGTCGCGGATCATCGGGGAGCGGGCCGTCCGCGCGATGGCCGTCTCGACCTCCCGCTCGACGGATGCCAGCGTCCCCTCGACGATCTCCAGCAGAATCGGATCGATCATCAGCGCGTCACCACCAGGTTGCCGTAGCCGTCGAGTTCGGCGGTGAAGCCGGGGTGCAGCGGCAGCGTCGAGCCGAACTCCTCGATGACGGCCGGGCCCGCGACGCGGTCGCCGGGCGCGAGTTTCTCGCGGCGGTAGATCGCCGTCTCCTCCCACGCGTCGAAGTGGACGGCGCGCGTGCCGGTCCGGGCGCGCGACGGGTCACCGTCGCCCGGCGGACGCTCGGTGAGCCGGGGGCGGGCGATCGGGCCGATCCCGGAGACGCGCAGGTTGACCCACTCGACGGGATGGCGCTGGTCGTCGCGGTAGCAGTACCCGTAGAGAGCTTCGTGGGCGTCGTGGAACCGGCGGACCACCTCGGTACGGAGGCCGTCGTCGGGCGGCCCGGCGGGCGCGGTGACGCGCACCTCGAACGCCTGCCCGTAGTAGCGCAGGTCGGCGGAGCGGGCGAAGCGGCGGCGATCGTCCGGGAAGCCCTCGCGGGACAGGGCGTGCGCGGCCTCCGACTCCAGGTCGGCGTAGACCTCGTCCAGGACGGACGGGTCGAGTTCGGTGTCGCGGACGACGCGCGTCCGGACGTGGTCGTTCTTCACGTCCACCGTGAGCAGCCCGAACGCCGACAGGTTCCCGGGGTTCTCCGGGACGACGGCGGCGGGCAGGCCAAGGACGTCGAGCAGGCGGCACGCCAGCAGCGGCCCCGACCCGCCGAACGCGACGAGCGGGTAGTCGCGGACGTCCAGGCCCCGCTTGACGGTGATCTGCCGGATCGCGTTCGCCTGGTTCCACGCCGAGATCTCCAGGATGCCCGCGGCGGCCCGCTCGACCGGCAACCCGAGCGCGTCGGCGAACGCGCCGAGGCCCGCGCGGGCGGCGGCCACGTCCAGGGG
>JBOHBY010000304.1:0-2016 GCA_050698635.1 Spirillospora sp. | reverse complement strand
CGGGTGCTCGGGGGCGAGCCGGTAGCCGACGTTCTGGACGGCGCAGCCCGTCCCGGCGGCCAGCTCACGGCACACGGCGTCCACGCTGTCGACGCCGCCGAGGACCCATCCCCCGCCGTGCAGGTAGACGATCACCGGCGGCGGGCCGAGGTCGGGCGGCGCCGGTCGGTACAGGCGCACCGGGATCGGCCCTCCTGGGCCGGGCACGGCGACGTCGCGGACCTCGGGCAGCTCCCGGCGGACGACCTGCGGCATCCCGCCGATCCCGGCCCGCATCTCCTGGATCGTGGGCTCCCCGTCCCGCGGCAGGGCCGTCCAGGAGGCGAGCGTGTCCAGGAAGCGGACGGTCTGCGGGTGCATGGGCATGCGGCGGCCTCCGGCGACGATCTACCTGATCGCGTTCCCCGGCGCCGGAGCGTCAACCCCTCCGGCGGCCGTCGGCGGCGGACGGCCGTCAGCGGCCGGCGGCCTCGGCGACCAGGGCCTCGAACAGGCGCCCGTCGTCGCCCTCCTCCGGGTGCCACTGGACGGCCAGCCCGAAGCGGTGACCCTGCAGCTCGACGGCCTCCACCACTTGGTCCTCGGCCCACGCGACGGCCGACAGCCCCTTGCCGAGCCGACTCACCGCCTGGTGGTGGTAGGTGGGGACGTCGGCGGACTCGCCCAGGACCTTGCCGACCAGGCTCGTCCCGCTGATCCGCACCGGGTGCGAGCCGACGATCCCGGTCTCCGGCGCGTGGCCCCGGTGGCCGACCGCCTCCGGCAGGTGCTGGATGAGCGCCCCGCCGCGCGCGACGTTCACCACCTGCATGCCGCGGCAGATCGCCAGGAACGGCAGGTCGGCGTCGATCACGGCGCGGGTCAGCGCCAGCTCGTACCGGTCGCGCTGCGGCTGCGGCGGGCCGGTCTCGGCGTGGCGCAGGGCGCCGTACAGCTTCGGGTCGATGTCCCCGCCGCCCGCGATGACGATGCCGTCGAGCCGCGAGACGAGGGGTTTCAGCCCGCGCAGCGTCGCGGTCGGGGGCAGCAGGACCGGGACGCCGCCGGCGCGCTCGACCGAGCGCACGTACGGCGCGGGCAGCAGCGCGGCCTCGCGCACCCAGACCCCCCAGCGCGCCGGTTCCAGGTAGGTGGTGACGCCGATGAGCGGCGGCGGCCCGTCACCGCCGTTCGGGACCGGTCCCCCGTGGACGGCCCCTCGCCCTGCTGGCTCTGACATTCGTGCTTCCCCCTCTGCTGAGCACCGACCTCGGGACGGCACCGTTATGGGTAATTCGCCCTCCTCGGCCGTGCACCATGATGGTGCATCACCCACCCCCCGGACCGTCCCGCCCCCGGCGGGCCTTCCCTCCCGGCCCCACCGGCCAGCTTGCCGCACGCGGCGGATCCGCGCAGTACCGGCGGCGAATCCGGAAAACTTCCACGCGGGAGGAGAATCATCTCCTCCCGCTCCGGCCCACCACAAGAGCGCCGCATCAGAACAATCCGGTACTGATCAGTATGCGTCCGCTTCTTTCTGCTAATTCGGTTACGGAGAATATGGCGGTGATTACACACCGCTCCGGGCGGGCCGCGGCCGAGACGTCCTGGTTGGAGACCTGCGGAGGCGGGTGCGAGAATCTCACGAAGCCGGGCACGACCTGCGGGAGAGAGCCCCGCGAGAATCCCCGATCCGGCCCGTGAAAGCCCCAGGGGGCGAGCTGGCGAATGGCACCGGAACCCCGCGTCCTCAAAGAGACCTTCACCCGCCTCGAATCCGACCCGGCGGGCGCGATGAGCTATTTCTACGGCCGCCTTTTCGCGGCGGAGCCGCAGCTGCGCGCGCTGTTCCCGGCCGCGATGGGCGTCCAGCACGACCGGTTCTTCCACGCGCTCACCCGGCTCGTCTGGAGCCAGGACAACCCGGACGAGCTCGCCCGCCACCTCGGGCGCCTCGGCCGCGGCCACCGCAAGCACGGGGTCCAGCGCGAGCACTACCCCGCCGTCGAGGCCGCGCTCCTGGCGACGCTGCGGACC
>JBOHBY010000303.1:0-2569 GCA_050698635.1 Spirillospora sp. | reverse complement strand
CCGCGGCGATCACCCACGAGTTCACGCGCCTCGTCCACGGCGTGGGCATCCGCCTCAACGGGCAGAGCGCGGAGGGCCTGGCGAACGCGCCCGGCGCGGTGCGCGTGCTGCCCAGCATCGACTACCGCCCGACGCAGAACGAGAGCACCAAGCTCATCAACGCACAGGCCTTCTGGAACGCCGTCGGCGGCGCGTCGAACGCCGGCACCGGCATCCGCATCGGCGTCCTCGACACCGGGATCGACCAGACGCACGTCTTCTTCGATCCCCCGGGGGGCTTCAGGCGTTTCACCGGCGCCCTCTGCCCCGACCCGATCAGTGAGAACGATCCCGCGTTCACGAGCAGAAAGGTCATCGTCGCGCGCGTGTACAACTTTCCGGGGGAGGACTTCGACGCCTCGGACCAGTTCGGGCACGGCACGCACGTGGCCGGGTCCGCGGCGGGCTTCGAAAACACCAGCGACCCGAGCGGCCGCGTGGCCGAGACGCTCTCCGGCGTCGCGCCGCGGGCCTGGATCGGCAACTACAACGTCTTCCCCGGGACGGCCGGGAGCGCGACCGCCGAGGACATCGCGCTCGCCGTCGAGGACGCGGTCTGCGACGGAATGCAGGTCCTCAACCTTTCCCTCGGCGGCACCGCTTCGGCGACGCCGAGCGTGCTCGAGCTCGCGCTCGAGTCCGCTGCGGAGGCCGGGGTCATCTCCGCTGTCGCGGCGGGGAACACCGGGCCCGGCGCCGGGACGATCGAGTCCCCGGGCCAGAGCCCCAGGGTCCTCACGGCGGGCGCGTCCACCAACCCGCACTTCCTCGGGCAGCAGATCTCGGGCGCCGGTGCGGCGATGGGCGCCGCGGTCGGCGACTTCGACCCGCTCCCCGACGGCTTCAGCGCCCCGTACACGCTGTGGGCGGATGTGGATCCGCGCGACCCGGGGGCCTGCTCGAACCGTCCCGTTCGTGGCAACCTCAGCGGCCGGGTCGCGGTAATCGCCCGCGGCACCTGCACCTTCACGTTCAAGATCCGTAAGGCAGAGTCGCTGGGCGCGGCCGCGGTCGTTATCTACAACAACGTCGCCGGCGACCCGGTGGCTATGGGCCACGACGGCACGGATCCCTTCCCGGCCATCCCGGCGGTCATGGTCTCCAAGGACAACGGCGCCGTGCTCGTGGCCGCCGGCAGCGACAACGCCATCTCCGTCACCAACCCCGCGGTCCGGGAGGTCGCCGGAACCGCGGACATCATCGCCGGCTTCTCGAGCCGCGGCCCGACCGTCCGCGGCCTCCAGATCAAGCCCGACCTCACCGCGCCCGGCGTCAACGTGTACTCATCCGTGCCGGGCGGCCAGTTCGCGATGTTCCAGGGCACGTCCATGGCGACGCCGCACCTCGCCGGCGCAGCCGCGCTCGTCCGGCAGCACCGGCCCGACTGGACGGTCGAGCAGATCAAGTCCGCGATCACCAACGCCGCGGTGCGCGTCGTCAAGGACCATGTGACCGGAACGAGTGATGTCGGCGTCATGGTCCAGGGTGCGGGCCGACTGGACCTCGCGCGGACCGTCACGACCCCGGCGACCTTCGACCGCGTCTCGGTCAGCTTCGGAGCCGTCTCCGGCGGGGCCACGATCACGGAGACGATCGCGGTGACCAACGTGAGCGGGTCCGCGCAGACCTTCAACGTCACCCTTGACGGTCACACCAGCGGCGATGGGGTGACAGTGAGCGTCAGCCCGAATCTGGTCCTGGCACCCGGCGCTACGGAGACCATCGATCTGACGGTCACGACCGCCCGGAGGGTCACTCGCGGCGACTACGAGGGCTACGTGGTCTTCAGCCAGGGCGGGAGCGAGGTGCTCCACGCCGCGTATTGGCTGCGCGTCGGCCGCTGAGCCGTCGGCTCGCACGAACACGAAGAGGCCCGGACGGCGACGTCCGGGCCTCTGGCTCGATCTCGCACGGTACGCGTTCAGCGGCCCTGCTTGCACCGCGGAGACACGCTCAAGGCTGGTGCCTCGTCCGAACGGGCGGAGCCCCGACCGAGCTCAGGGCACGTCTGGAGGCTGCGGCGGGACCTCCCAGCCGTTCGCCTTCAGGTGCCGGATGACGCCGCCCCCGTCGTGCTCGGGGAAGAAGGGCAGGCAGAGCGGGTCGATGAACTGGAACAGCGCGGCGTCGGGCGTCCGCGGGAGGATGAGCGGTCCGATGAAGGTGTGGCAGGCCACCATGTGCGCGACCGGCCGGGGGAAGCCGAGCTCGACCGCGATCTTCGCCGCGGCGAGCGCGTGGTTGAAGCCCGGCGTCGGCACGACTTGGCCGTCCTGCTCGACGAACTCGATCACCTTCGCGGCGTCGTGGATGTGCACGGCGGCGAGCCAGTGGTCGAGGTCGAGCTCGATCCCCCACTCGCGCCTGTAGACGGGGACGAGCGTCTGGGCGATGCTCGCCATGGCGCGCTGGTGGTTCGCGAGGCTGCCGTGGCGCTCGATCGGCAGGAGCTGCGGGTGCATCGGCACCTTCTCCGGGTCCTCCCAGATCGGGTTCCGGCGGCCCACCTCTTCCCAGAACCGCACGGTCT
>JBOHBY010000302.1:0-3593 GCA_050698635.1 Spirillospora sp. | reverse complement strand
GTGGCGGCCTTACGTCCTGGCGCCGTCCAGCCGCGACGTCACGCCCGCGAGGATCTTCAAGGCCGACCCGCGGCAGGGCCGGATCGACGGCCCGCCCGATGCGGCGCTGAGGAAGGGCGGCCGTTCCGTCCGGCTCACCGGCGCCGCCGACCGGACGGGCTCCCCGCTGCTGATCATCGACTTCGGTAAGGAGGTCGCCGGGCACCTGAACGTCCGTGTGAAGGGCGCGTCCGGGACCCGGCCGAAGCTGCGTGCCTGCTTCTCCGAGTCGGTGACGTACATGGCGCTGACCCCGGACGCCAACGACGGCCAAGGCAAGATCGCGCCCGGCTGCGACACCGCCAACATCTGGAACGGTTTCCCCGGACAGCCCTACACGGCCGACACCGACAGCCACGCCCTTCCGCTGGACGGCGCCGCACTCCCCGGCACCGTCCGCGACCAGGAGCTCCGCGGCGGCTTCCGCTACGCGACCCTCTTCCTGGACGGCCCAGGCCACGTCGACATCGACGCCGTGTCCGTCGACTACACCGCCGCGCCCGACCAGCGCGACCTGGACGGCTACCGCGGCCACTTCCTGTCCAGCGACGACCTGCTCAACAAGATCTGGTACGCGGGCGCGTACACCGTCCAGATCAACACGGGCGCGTCGAACACCGCGAAGAAGTGGCCCTACGAGCCGGGCGAGGGCGACCACGCCGACGACCCGGTGCCGCACGCCGACCCGAACACGTCCGTCATCTACGACGGTGGCAAGCGTGACCGGATCGTCTGGCAGGGTGACCTCGCCGTCCAGGCGCCGGTCGCCTACGTCAGCACCTACGACATGGGCTCGGTCCAGAACTCGCTGTCGTCGCTGGCCGCACAGCAGCTCCCGGACGGCTACATGCCCGCCGCGAGCCTCGTCGGCCAGCACAACCAGAACGAACTGCGCACCTACGGCGAGTATGTGACCTGGTTCGTGTCCAACATGTACGACCACTGGTGGTACACCGGCGACCGCGCCTACCTGGACAAGTGGTGGCCGCAGCTCACCAGGGCGACCGCGTGGCTGGAATCCGTAAGGGCCGAAGACGGCAAGGGCCTGATCGCCTTTGAGAAGTCGGGCTCCTGCGGCCACTACGGGTACCGGAACTGCGGGCACGAGACGTACGTCAACGCGCTTTACGCCCGCAACCTCGGCCAGATGTCCGCGATGGCGAAGGCGCGGGGCGACGCGTCCGCCGCCACCACCTACGGCGAGCGCGCCGCCGCCGTGAAGAAGGCCGTCAACGAGCAGCTCTGGGACGAGGAGACCGGCGCCTACCGCCTCTCCCGCGAGATTCCCGGCGCCTACCCGCAGGACGGCAACGTCGCCGCCGTCCTCACCGGCATCGCGTCCGGCGACCGCGCCACGCGGGCCCTGGCCTACCTCCGCCGGAACAACTGGACGGCGATCGGCTCGCTCACCGTCTCCCAGTCCACGCCGAACGCGAGCATCCCGCCGTTCTACGCGCCGCTCCCCAGCGGGTTCGAGGCCGACGCCCGCCTGGAGACCGGCGACGCGGCCGGGCTGGAGCTGATCCGCAACTACTGGGGCCACCAGCTCAGGCAGGACCCGGGCACCACGTTCTGGGAGCACATGCAGCCCGACGGCACGCCCAACCTGAAGCAGTTCTCCAGCCTCGCGCACGGCTGGGCCGCGCAGCCGACGGTCACGCTCAGCACGAAGGTCCTCGGCGTCCGGCCCACGGCGCCCGGGTTCTCGTCCTGGGCCGTCGTCCCGTTCACCGGGAACCTGACGTGGGCGGAGGGCACCGTGCCGACTCCGCGCGGCGACATCGCGGCGTCCTGGCGGAAGGGCCGGCACGGGTTCCGGCTGAAGGTCACCGCGCCGCGCGGCACCCGTGGCCGCCTCGCCGTGCCGGTCACGCCGTCCACCCGCCGCGTCACCCTCGACGGCCGGACGGTCTGGGCGAACGGAAAGCCCACCGCGCCCGGCGTGTCCGGTGACGGCGCCTACGTCTACGTGGACGGGACGCCCGCCGGGCGCCACACCCTCACAGCCAGCTAGCCGACAGGAGGAGAGGAATGCCAGACAGCACAGCGCAACCACCACCGGTGAAGGTCGGCCTCGTCGCCGGTGGCCTGGGCGCCTACTGGCCGCAGTTCCCGGATCTGCTGCCGCAATTGAAGCGGTCGGCCGAGCGCGTCTCGGAGCGGATGCGGGGGCTCGGCGCCGAGGTGGTCGACGTCGGGTTCGTCTCCGACGCGCAGGAGGGCGCGGCCGCCGCCGAACGGCTCCGCGCCGCCGGGTGCGACCTCATCGTCGGCTTCCTCACCACCTACATGACCGCGACGATGCTCGTCCCGGTCGCGCAGCGCGCGGACGCGCCGGTCCTGCTGATCAACCTCCAGCCGACCGAGTCGATGGACCACGCGACGTTCGACACCGGGCAGTGGCTCGCCTACTGCGGCGCCTGCCCGCTGCCGGAGATGGCGAACGCGTTCGCGCGCTGCGGCGTCCCGTTCCGCTCGGTGTCCGGATACCTGGAGGACGAGCGGGCCTGGGCGAGGATCGGCCGGTGGGTACGGGCCGCCGGGGTGCGGGCCGCGCTGCGCCGGGGCCGGCACGGGCTGATGGGCCACCTCTACCCGGGCATGCTGGACGTCTCCACCGACCTCACGCTCGTGTCCGCCAACTTCGGCGGGCACGTCGAGGTGCTGGAGTTCGACGACCTGCGCGTCCGGGTGGAGCAGGTCACGGGCGCCGAAGTGGCCGCGAAGAGGGCCGAGGCGGAGAAGCTCTTCGAGCTGGACGCGTCCGTGAACGGCGACGACCTCGCCTGGGCGGCCCGCGTCTCCGCCGGGCTCGACCGCCTCGTCGCGGACTTCAGCCTCGACAGCCTCGCCTACTACCACCGCGGCCTGGACGGCGAGGTCCACGAGCGGCTCGGCGCCGGGATGATCCTCGGCGCGTCGCTGCTCACCGCCCGCGGCGTCCCGGCGGCGGGGGAGTACGAGCTGCGCACGTCCCTCGCCATGCTGATCGCCGACCGGCTCGGCGCGGGCGGGTCGTTCACCGAGTTGCAGGCGCTCGACTTCGAGCGCGGCCACGTCGAGATGGGCCACGACGGGCCCGCGCACCTGGCGATCAGCGCCCGGCGGCCGCTGCTGCGCGGCCTCGGCGTCTACCACGGCAAACGCGGCTACGGCGTGTCCGTCGAGTTCGACGTGCGGCACGGCCCGGTCACGGCGTTCGGTGTCATCCAGCGCCGCGACGGGCGGTTCGCGTTCGCCGCGTCCGAGGGCGAGACCGTGGACGGCCCGCTCCTCCAGATCGGCAACACCACGTCCCGCGTCGACTTCGGCTGCGACCCGGGCGAATGGACGGACGCCTGGAGCGCCACCGGCATCTCCCACCACTGGGCCCTCGGCACCGGCCACCGCGTCGCCGATCTGAGGGCCGTCGCCGACCTCCTGGAGATCGACCTCATCGAGGTGAGGCCCTGACACCCTCCCGCCGCTTCACCGAAACCCCCCGAAGGAGACCCGGATGAGCGCATCGTCCAGGAACGCGTTGTCCAGAAGAAAGTTCGTCCAGGCCGGAGGCG
>JBOHBY010000301.1:0-4632 GCA_050698635.1 Spirillospora sp. | reverse complement strand
GGCCGCGCGTGCCTGGCCGGCGGCGACGAGGACGCTGCGCGCAAGGCGTGGCGGGAGGCGCTCGGCCTGTTCGAGCGGCTGGACGACGAGACCGCGGCGGCCGAGGTCGGCGCGCTGCTCGCCGACGGCTGAGCCCCGCCGCCACCCGTGTATGCGATCTGTAAGCGGCGCGCGCGATACTGGTCTCGTGCCCTCCGCCGAAGAGTCCACCGGACGGATGCCCGCGCGTCACAGCCGCGGCATCGACGCGCGCGGTATCGACGGGCGCGACGGCTCCACTCCACTGCCGGATTCGAGCATTTCCGGCTGATCGGCCGGCCTACCCGGGCGTCGGCTCCTAACCCGCCACAATACGCCCGCGCAAGATCGCCTTCCCCGCTTGTATTTCGCCTGCATCACAGCCGGCCAACGTGCCGGACGGTTCAATCGGGGATGATGTGAACATTGCTCGAATTACTGCCGACAGTTTGGCGCCTTCTGCCCCGCCATGCCTTACACCGCATGGCGGTATTCGCGCGCGGGTGATCGGCTTCGTCCGTTTCCGGTCAGCCGATCCGCGCGACCACACCCTTACAGGAGCAGGGCAGACGTCCGCCATTTGTAAACATGCCGACACTTCCCGTCATCGGCGGCATGCTATGCGGACACGCATAGAGAATGGTCATTCACAGCGAGTCATGAATGGCTTCCGGTCATCCGGAACGAGCGGGTGACGCGTCCCGTAAACGACTATTTCAAAGTCATGAACAAAGCCACTAAGGGGGGTCTAGGGGTGTTCCCAACATAGCGCCGCACCAATATGCTGCGCGACGAACGACATGTAAACGCAAATACCGTAGCTTGCAAGGGGGATGCGCAACGGTGTTGGTGGAGCGAGACGAGACACTCACGCTGCTCGACGATCTGCTGATCGAGTCGGCGAACGGGAAAGGAGTCGTCGCCGCGATCAGCGGGGCGACGGCGATGGGAAAGACATCCCTGCTCAACGCCATGATGGGACGGGCGGAGCGGGACGGCGGGCTGGTCCTCGGGGCGGTCGGCTCGCGCGATGAGAACCGGATGTCCTACGGCGTGCTGGGCCAGCTCCTGCACGCGGTCGAGCCGGCGCGGCTCACCGGCGACCATCTGCCAGGGCTGCGCACGGGGGCGGGGCTCGAGATGGACTCGGCGACGGCGCACGGCAGCCTGCTCGCGGTCGCCCGCGAGCTGCACCGGCTGATCGTCGAACTGGCCGAGACACGGCACGTGCTCATCGCCGTGGACGACATCCAGCACACCGACATCGCGTCGCTGTGGTGCCTGCGCCATGTCGCCGGACGGCTGACCTCGGCCCCGGTGACGCTGGCGTTCACCCGCGGGGCGCTCATCGACGAGCGGCCCCCGCCGATCCTGCACGACCTGCTCTACTGGCCGAGCGTGCGGCGGATCCACCTCGAACCGCTGTCGCCGGACGGGATCGCGGCCCTGCCCTCGGCGCGGCCGTCGTGCGTCCACTCCGACCGGCTCATCGCCGAGATCCACTCGCTCAGCGCGGGCAACCCGCTGCTGGCGCGGGCGCTGATCGAGGAGCACAGGTTCTGCGACGACCTTCCGGAGCAGGGCGCGCGACCGCGGCAGGCCGGCGGCGGCGCGCCGGGCGGGCTGCCCACCGGGCACGCCTTCCACCAGGCGGTCCTCGCCTGCATGCACCGGCTGGGGCCGGGCGCGGTCCGGCTGGCCCGCAGCATCGCGCTGCTGGACGGATCGGCCAGCACCCTGCTGCTGAGCCGGCTGAGCGGCATCGACGCCGAGCTCGTCGAACGGTTCGTCCGGGCGCTGACGACGATCGGGATCCTGCACCGGACGAGGTTCCGGCACCTGGCCGTCCAGCAGGCGATCCTCCAGGAGGTCCCGCTCGGCGAGGGCGCCGCGCTGCGGCACTGGACCGCCAGGCTCCTGCACGAGGACGGCGCCCCGCCGCACACCGTCGCCCCGCTCCTGCTGGGCGCGGGCCCGCTGCGGGAGGAATGGGTGCCGGGGGTCCTGCGCGGCGGCGCGCGGCAGGCCCTCGCCGACAACAACGTGCCCCAGGCGCTGCGGTACCTGGAGCTGGCCGGCGAGTGCTGCGCGGACGAGGGCCAGCGGATGTCGGTCAGGGCGGAGTTCGCCGGGGTCCAGTGGCAGCTCAGGCCCGCGACGTCCGACCAGCACTTCCTGTCCCTCAAGGGCCCGATCCTCTACGGGACGCTGACCGGCGCCGACGCCCTCCAGGCGGCCCAGGGCATGCTGTTCGGCCTCGACGTCGACGACGCGGTCGAGGCCATCGACCACCTCAACGCCGGGAACCAGGAAAACACTGCGGCGGACCCCGGCCTCGACGCGGGCCTGCGCAGCACCCGGCTGGTCCTGTCCACGGAGTTCCCCGGCGCGCTGGAGCGCCTGGCCCAGCCGCTTCCAGACGCCGCCGTCCCCGTCACGGCGCCGTCGGAGGTGCGCGCGACGCACGCCCTGGCGCTGGTGCTGGAGCGGGGCGCCGACGACTACGCGGTGGCGCTGGCCGAGCAGGTGCTGCAGAGCGGTCAGATCCGGCCGTCCTGGATCATCAAGGCGTTCCCGCCGGCGCTGATGGCGCTGGTCTACGCCGACCGGCTGGAGGTCGCCTCGGACTGGTGCGAGCGGCTGATGGCGGAGGTCGAGGAGCACGACGTGCCCGCGTGGCGCGCGGTCGCCGAGGTCCTCACCGCCGTGGTGGCGCTGCGCCGCGGACGCCTCACCGACGCGGTCGAGCACGCCGAGGCCGCGTACGGCGCGATGATCGACCACAAGTGGAACATCGCCGGGGCGGTGGCCCTCGCCACGCTGATCGAGGCGCACACCGCGCAAGGCGACCACCAGGCGGCCGCGGCCCATGCGGCCCTTGAGGTGCCGCCGGCGCTGTTCCTCACCCGCGCCGGGCTGCACTACCTGTACGCACGCGGCCGCCACCACCTCGCGACCGCCAACAACTACATGGCGCTCTCGGACTTCCTGGAGTGCGGCAAGCTGATGCGCCACTGGGGCATCGACACGCCCGCGCTCGCGCCGTGGCGGCTCGGGGCCGCCGAGGCGTGGCTGGAGCTCGGCGACCGTCCGCAGGCGGCGCAGCTCATCGACGAGCAGCTCGCGCGGACGGACCCGTCCCTCGCCCGCTCACGCGGGATGGTGCTGCGCGGCCTGGCGGCGGTGCGGGCGCCCGCGAAGCGTCCGACCATCCTCCAGGACGCGCTGCAACTGCTGGAGTCCAACGGCTCCTGGTACGAGGCGGCGTGCGTCCTGGCCGACCTGTCCGACGCCTACCAGTCGCTCGGGGAGAAGGCCAAGGCCCGGACGATCGCGCGCCGCGCCTGGCGGATCGCGAAGAGCTGCCACGCGGAGGCGATGTGCCAGACGCTGCTGCCGACGTACTCCCCCGGGAGCGCGGGCTCCGGCGAACCGGGGCCGGGTGGCGGTGCCGACACCGACTACACGACGTTCGCGCGGCTGAGCGACTCCGAACGGCGCGTCGCGGTACTGGCGGCGCAGGGCTACACCAACCGCGAGATCGCCGACAAGCTCTTCATCACGGTCAGCACGGTGGAGCAGCACCTGACGCGCGTCTACCGGAAGATGGACATCAGGAACCGGGAGCAGCTGCTGACCAGGATCCACCTCGACAGCAGCTCCAAGGCCGTGTCCTGACCCTCCTCTGACGTCCGCCCCCGGGTGAACCGGCCCTCCCGGCCCGCGTCCCCCGGGGGCGGACCCGTCTGTTCTTCCGGGACGTTCCGTTCACGGGTTCTCGCTGCGGCGACGGCGGCTGAGGCGGCGCCGGCGGCTGATGTCGATGACCTCGGCGCCGAGCACCGGTTGCAGGAAGCCGGTCACGCTGGCGACGACGTCCGGGAGGTTGTCCTCCAGGAACAGGGCGCCGCCGGGGAGCATCTTGATCTGGAACTCCCGCTCGGTGTGCTCCCGCCACACCAGGACGTCGCTCACGTCCGCGCGGGCGTCGTCCTCCCCGCCGAGCGCGAAGATCGGGACCCGCACGCGGACGCCCTCGTCGCACTCGTAGGCCGCGTCCGCGTCCCCGAGGCGGGACGGCGCCGGGCAGCCGGAGGCGAACAGCGCCATCGGCTCGACGCCGCACACCCGTTCCTTTTCCTGTTCCTGCTCCAGCATGACCGCCATCTCGAAGCCGAGCACGGCGCCGATGCCGTGCCCGAAGAGGAGGACGGGCCGGTCGGTGCGGCCGCGGACCTCGTCCACGAGGCGGGCGGCCCGCTCCCGCAGGCCCTCGCGCGCCGGTTCCCACGGGCGGACCCACCGGTCCGGGTACTGGACGGCGAGCACGTCGATCGACGGCGCCAGCGCCTCGGCGAACGTGCCGAAGAACCCGGCCGGTCGGTCCGCGTCCGGCAGGCACACCATGAGCGCTCTGTGCCGCGTGCTCGGGCGGAAGCGCAGGAGGGTCAGGTCCGCGGGAGCTTTCCCCGACATGGCGTGCATCCTCACGTGTGACGTTCCGTCCTGCGGCCGGCTAGCGGGAGGTCCAGGCACGCGGCGAACGGTACGCGCGCGGCGTCCAGCCCGGCGCGGGCCGTGCCCGCGCCGGTCCGTCGGACGCGCGTTCTCTGC
>JBOHBY010000300.1:0-2283 GCA_050698635.1 Spirillospora sp. | reverse complement strand
GGCGGCGACCGGCTCGCGGAGCTGGTCGCCGAGCGGCTCGGGCTGCTGTCCCCGGCGCCCACGCAGGTCCGGGCGAGCACCGTCGCGGGCGACACCGTGCTGTGCGGGGCCGTGCTGACCGCACTCGACCTGGCGCGCGACGACGTCTTCGGTTAGAGCTCCTCCGTCTTGGGGAGGCGCTCGCCGGTGCGGAGCCGGTCGAGGCCGAGCCAGATGAACTCCGCGGCCATCTGCTCCGCGCGCTCGCGCGAGGTGTCGGGGTGCTCCAGCCACCACGACACCATCGACAGCATCGACCCGTACATGAGCGGGACGAGCAGCCGCGCCCGCCGCTCGTTCACCTCCAGCGCGGCCCGCGACAGCTCCGGGTCGGCGCGGCGGCGGCGCAGCAGCAGGTCGGCGAACGCGGCGCCGAGCCGGTCGCGCAGCTCGCGCAGTTCGAGCCCGACCTCCGGCTTGTCGAGATGGCGGACGACGAGCGCCCACCCGTCCGGCTCCTCGGTGGCATAGTCGAACAGCACCCGGATCATGGCGCGGATGCCGCCCGCCGAGCCGTGCGCGGCGAGCACCGCCGCGTTCAGCCGGGCCGTCAGCTCGGCGACGATCGACTCGGTGACCTCGGCGAACAGCTCGTCCTTGGACGCGAAGTGCTGGTACAGCAGCGCCTTGGACACCTGCGCCGCCGCCGCGACGTGCTCCATCTGCGTCAGGTGGTAGCCGCGCCTGCCGAACACCGCCAGCGCCACCTGGAGGAGCTGCTCGCGGCGGCGGGCCTGCGGCATCCGCCGCCAGCCCGCCCCCGCCTCCGCTCCCGTCCCGTCCGCCGTCATGCGCCGGTGTGCTTCCCGAGTTCGGCGCGGGCGACCGACCGGACGTGCACCTCGTCGGGACCGTCCGCGAGGCGCAGCGTGCGCAGGCCCGCCCACATGGCCGCGAGCGGGGTGTCGCCGCTGACGCCCGCGCCACCGTGGACCTGGATCGCCCGGTCGACGACGTCCAGCGCCATCCGCGGCACGACCACCTTGATCGCCGCGACCTCGGACCTGGCGGACTGGACGCCGTGCTCGTCGATCAGCCACGCGGTCTTCAGGGTGAGGAGCCTGGCCTGCTCGATCGCCATCCGCGACTCGGCGATCTGCGCCCGGACGACGCCCTGCTTGGCCAGCGGCCCGCCGAAGGCCTCGCGCGACACCGCGCGCTCGCACATCAGCTCCAGCGCCCGCTCCGCCATCCCGACCGCGCGCATGCAGTGGTGGATGCGGCCCGGCCCGAGGCGCGCCTGCGCGATGGCGAAGCCGCCGCCCTCCTCGCCGACGAGGTTCTCCACCGGCACACGGACGTCGGTGAACGTGATCTCGCAGTGGCCGTGCTGGTCCTGGTAGCCGAACACGGGCAGCGGACGGACGACCTCCACCCCGGGCGTGTCCATCGGCACGAGCACCATCGACTGCTGCCGGTACGGGTGCCCGCCCGGATCGGTCTTGCCCATCACGATCATGATCTTGCAGCGCGGGTCGGCGGTGCCGGTGATCCACCACTTCCTGCCGTTGATGACGTAGTGGTCGCCGTCGCGCTCGATGCGGGTGGAGATGTTGGTCGCGTCGGAGCTGGCGACGTCCGGCTCGGTCATCGCGAACGCGCTGCGGATCTCGCCGTCCAGCAGCGGCGCGAGCCACCGCTCCTTCTGCGCGGGCGTCCCGAACAGGTGCAGGACCTCCATGTTGCCGGTGTCGGGCGCCGCGCAGTTGGTGGCCTCGGGCGCCAGCTCGGGGGAGCGGCCGAGGATCTCGGCCAGGGACGCGTAGTCGGTGACGGACAGGCCGTGCGCCGGGTCCCGGCTGTCGGGCAGGAAGAGGTTCCAGAGGCCGCGCTCGCGGGCCTCGACCTTGAGGTCTTCGACGACCTGGGGGACGTGGTGTTCGCGGCCCGCCGCGCGAAGCTCGGCGCGCTGGGCCTCGTAGACGGGTTCGGCCGGGTAGACGTGGGCGTCCATGAATTCCTCGAGGCGGCCGAGGTACTCCCGGGCCCGCTCGCTCAAACCGAAGTCCATGGCGTTATGGTAACTGACGAGTCAGTTACTTCAGGAGGTGGGCCGTGGCGGGCTTCGACGGCACCGGGAAGGTCGCGCTGATCACGGGCGGGTCCAACGGGATCGGCGCCGGGGTGGCGCGGCGGCTGGCGGGGGAGGGCGTCCGGGTCGTCCTCGCCGACGTCGACACGGAGGCGGGCGCGGCGCTCGCGGCGGAGCTGGACGGCGAGATCCGCAGCGCGTTCGCGATGACC
>JBOHBY010000299.1:0-6744 GCA_050698635.1 Spirillospora sp. | reverse complement strand
GCTGGGACGCGACCGCGATCGACCTGAGCCCGGCGGCCGTGACGCTGGCCCGCGCGAACGGCGTCGAGGCCTACGAAGGCGACGCGCGCTACCTGCCGCTCCCGCCGTGCCGGTACGACCTGGCGCTGGCCCTGGACGTCCTGGAGCACATCGAGGACGACCAGCGCGCGGCGGCGGAGATCACGCGGGTGCTGAGACCGGGCGGGACGGCGCTGGTGTCGGTCCCGTCCGACATGGCGCTGTGGTCGGCGCAGGACGTGGCCCTCGGCCGGGTCCGCCGCTACACCCGCCGTGCGCTCGTTGAGCTCGTCGAGGGCGCCGGACTGGTGCTGGAGCGGGTGTGGAGCAGGGGCGTCCTGCTCCGTCCGTTCCTGCGCCGTCTCAGGCACCGGACGGTGCGGCGCGACGATCTGGCTCCGCTGCACCCGCTCGCCAACGAGGCGCTGCGCGTGACCGCCGTCCTCGAACGGCGCCTGCCGGTGTGCGCGTGGCCGGGGACCAGGCTGTTCGCGCGCGCCCGCCGCCCCGGCTGACCGCTGTCAGGCCGGGGGCGTCCAGTCGTCCGGTTCGGCGATCCAGCCGGCGAGCAGGACGAGACCGGTCGGCCGGTGCCAGGCCAGGAACCCGAACGGCCGGTCGAACGTCACGTTCAGGACCGGCGCCTCCGCCATCGGGGCGCCCGCGGGGGAAGCGCTGATCGCGGTGACGGCCGCCGCCTTGAACCCCTCCGCGCTGAACGTGGCGTTGACGTCCTGGGCCGCCTGGCCGACGGCCAGTGGGGTCCGGCTGATCCCGGGCAGATGGCCGCGGCCGTCCGCCTTGGAGACGGTCTCCAGCCCGAGCGCTCCGGCACTGACCAGAAGGTCGTGCTTGGCGGCTATGTCGAAGCGGACGGTGGTCGCGCTCAGCGTCGTCCTAGGCTCGAACGACAGGACCGTGTCGACCCGCAGGCCGGGCGCCTTCTCTGCAAGGGTCCGCTTGAGCAGCGTCTCACCCCGCTTGAGCCGATGGTGGCCGTCGGTGGCCGCCATCGCCTCGGCGAGCACGTCACCGGCAGGACGGTCGGGCTCCCCTAGGCAGAGGATCACGTCGACATCGTCCTCGCCATTGACGGTCAGCATGGTGACAGGGCCCGCCGGGGTCTCTTCCGCAAGTGTGAGCCGGTTGAAGTCAGGGCTGCTGTGTGTGAGGCCTGCCGCCTCCTTGGCACGCCCCGCCCATGGGCCTTCTGCGGGCTTGAGCGCGACGTCCTGAAACGGCTCTTTCCATCGCGTGTCGATGGTGAGCGCAGTAGCGAGCACAAGCGCCGTGTCCTTGCGCACCTGGACCGGCATCTCCGTCAGCCGCTCGCCGGTGTTCTGCTGGACCCACTCGTTGAGGCTGTCCTGGTCGGCCTTCGTGTCGCCGGTCAGCTCACCACGGGCCTTGGCGGGGACGACCCGCTGCCACCACGGTTCTACGGGAAGCTCAGCGCGTGCCCACACACCGAGCGCGCCGGTCGCGGCCGTGGCGCTGTCGAGCATGCCCAAGGCGACGCGCGCGTGCCGGTCGGCGCCGGCGGCGTCAATGCCGATGGCGCGCTGGAGTTCCGCCCGCCCCGGCTCCCGCGACGCGGCGGCCAGGAACGCCAGCAGCGGCCACACCCCGGCCCCGGACAGGACCGTCGTCGTTCCGTCGCAGACGTCCTTCGCCCACCGTGCCGTTAAGGCGTTGGACGCGGGGACGAGTTCACCGCTCATACGCTCGATCTCCCTCTGGCATCGGCCGGGCGAGGGTTGATCTTAGTGAGAACTAGGTGATTTGTCCCATATCGCTGGTCGCGGTACGGACGGTGCGTGGAGGGCCCTAGAGGGATCTGGTCTAGTCGCCTCCGGCGGCGTCGCCGAAGATGCGGTCGACGGCCCTGGCGGCCGCCTGGCCGTCGTCGTGCGGGCAGTACTTCACGAAGAAGCGGTCATAGTCGTCCGCATGGCGTTCTTCGGCGTCGGACGCCTGCGCGACCGCTTCGGCGACCTCTGCGGAGGTCGTCGCGACCGGTCCGGGTGCCTCCGTTTCCAGGTCGATGTAGAAGCCGCGCAGATGGTCGCGGTAGCGGGGCAGGTCGTAGGTGTAGAGGACGATCGGCCTGCCCAGGATCGCGTAGTCGAACATGGCGGACGAGTAGTCGGTGACGAGTACGTCGGAGGCCATGTAAAGCTCGGCGATTTCCGGGTACCGGGACACGTCGATGAGGAAATCGTCCAGCGCCGGACGGTTCCGGTCGGTGATGAAGTGGTGCGTCCGTAGCAGGAGGACATGGTCGTCGCCGAGCGCCTTCCGCATGGTGTCGACGTCCAGTTCCAGTGAGAATCCGTGCTTGCCGTACGCGTGGTGCCGGTCGTCTCGCCATGTGGGCGCGTAAAGGACGACCTTCTTTCCGTCCGGGATTCCCAGGCGCTTGCGTATGCGGGTCCCGATGCTCTCCCACTCGGGCGTACTGAGGATGTCGTTGCGCGGGTAACCCGTCTCCAGGACTTCTCCTTCGTACCGGAACGCGCGACGCATGACCTGCGTGGCGAACGGGCTCGGGGACAGCAGCAGATCCCACCGGGGCACTTCCCATTCCGTCCAGTCGAGCCGTTCGACGCGCTGGTACGGCAGGTCCCTGAGGTCGTGGGCGAGCTTCTTCAGCGGGGTGCCGTGCCAGGTCTGGACGTAGGTCTGCCCGTCGCGCTTGACGTACCACGGCGGCAGCCCGTGATTGGTGACCAGATAGCGTGCGCGCGCGAGGACGCGGTAGTGCTCACGGCTTCCCGCCTGAACCGTCCTGGCCTTTCCGTCGACCGCGAACTGGCCGTCCTGGGAAACCCACACGCATTCCAGGTCGGGCTTGCGGCGGGCCAGTTCTTCGTAGATGGCTCTCGGGTTGCAGCTGTACTGCGTGCCGCCGTGGCTGTCGAACACGGCGATGTCCGCGAGAGGGCTCCGCAGATAGACCGGATAGTCGCGCTGCTGGAGGAACTGTTGCGCGTGCCCGCCGCGTTCGTCGTCGTCCAGGGCCGGACGGCTGCGGAGCTGCACCGCGTCGATCTGGTAAACGCCGACCTCGAATTCGTGCGTTCCCACAGGCCGCCAGCCAGGCAGGCTTGGGATCGCCTCACGCTCGGCGACAACGGCCACCTCAAGGTTGCGCGTTTCCGCGAGCAGTTCCCATATGCCGCTGCACAACGGCAGGTCCGTTCCGAACACGGCCATCGTGGCGGGTGTGAACGTGGCGGTGAACCGCTGACCCTCCCAGGTGACCGGAACACTGTGCTCGTCGCCCGACCGTCGCCGCCGCAAGACGAAGTGGTCCGGGCGGTCGTCCGGATCCGCGAAGTCACCGGTGAGGGTGAGGAGCCCGTTCTCGTCCCACTCGGCCTTCGTCACGACCGGGCGGGCACTCCGTTCGACGCCGCGCAGGTTCCCGAACGCGGTGCGCGTGAGTGCGAACTCCCGCCCTGCCCCGGCCCTGGTCGGGAGGGGGTAGCGGACGGCGTTGACGTTGCTCGCGACGGTGAGCCGCATCGGGCCGCCCTCGCCCGTCAGCCGGATGTCCCAGTCGATGGCGTCCCGCAGGTGCGCCGTGGGGGCGGTCTTGTGTGCGCCTCCGTCCGGGTCGGAGATCAGGCTCTTCAGCGGAATCTTCGCGGTGAAGTCGAAACCGGTGCCCGCCGCCATCCGCAGGACGGACGACTGGCGCAATGTCACGTCACCGCGGACTTCCGTCCCGCCATGCCGGCGCGCGACAACCAGGGCCGCCCCCGCGCCGAGGACACGCCGCGTCCATCCGGACAGGACGAGCATGGCCCCGTCACACCGGATCCCGGTGAGGACGGCCTTGGCGCGCTTGACGTGGACGACGAAAACATCGTCGTCGCCCGCCGCCGGTTGGACGGCCATGTGCTCGTCCACCTGCCGCGCGGCCGTCCACCGTATGGCCGGAACCACCGCCGTCAGCCGCTGGACCGCTTTGCGGCCCGCCGTGGACACTTCGGCGTACAGCTCGTAGGTGGCGGTCCGCCACTCGTCGCCGTCCAGGAGGTAGTCGGGTTCCACTCGCACTGTGAAACCGGACCAGTCGTAGCAGACGTTCGACTGTTCGGCCTGTGCGGTGGCCTCCGGGCAGCGGACGCGTTCCACCGGAAGCCGGATCTCTTTCCCGGTCTTGGTGTCGCTCATCCAGACGCGGATACGGGAGTGCGCCTCCGTCGACACGTCGAACCGGTCGAAGTGGGCGCGACCCTCGACGATGAGCGTGTCGACGTCCCAGCCGACGCGGTCCACCTGCGCATGCAGGTGCAATTCGTCGGTGACGTCGTACACGTCCTCGGGGATGGCGCGTTCCACATCGCCGTAGAAGGGATAGCGGGCGTACCAGCGCTGCCGTCGCATACGGCCCTGCTGCACGATCGGGACGTTCCGCTGGCCGTCCTCCTCGAAGCGGAGCACGTCCAGAAGCTCCGGCAGCATCCGCTCACCGAGGAGGTGTGTCTCCAGCCGCCTGATCGACGTCATCCCAGCGGCAGCTGAACGGTCGGCTGAGTTGACAACCTCGGCGCCCAGCTCGACCAGCCGCTCACGCTCCTGCCAGGTGGCCCCTGGCAAGGCGAGGATCAGCGCGCGAACGTCCAGTTCCAGGGCGTACTTGTCGTGGACGGCCAGAAGCTCGGGCGCGTGGTCGTCCACGAGTTTCCGGACGGTCGCGAGGGCTTTCATCCGTTCGGTGATGTCCGCCGGGTCGTGGCGGAGCCTTGTCGCCGTTCCCGGACGGTCTCGCCAGAAGTACACGGTCGTTTCGAGCACGTCCACGGCCTTGGCCAGGAGCTGGGCCCGCGCGGCCGTGCGGACGTCCTGTGTCGTGGGGAGCTTGAAATCGTGCGCGTCCCAGAAGGCGCGCCGGTACACCTTGTTGCACACCGTCCTGTCTTGCAGGAGGGCGGTGTGATGGGTGACGTGCGTCGTCTTCATGGTCTCGGCGTAGGGCACGGCGTGCGTCGGAGACTGGTGCGCTTGCGTGCCGTCCAGCCGCATGACGTTTCCGCCGGCGAGGTCGGACCCGGTCGACTCCAGGGTCCCGACCATGAGTTCGTACGCGTAGGGCGGCAGCACTCCCTCGCTGTCGACGAAGGCGAGGTAGGCGCCGTTCGCTTGCTCGATACCGGCGTCGAGGGTCGGCCCATTGCCGGACGGCTGAATGAGCGTGAATCGTTCGTCCCGGTCGGTGAAGTCCTTGGCTACGGCAGCCGCGCGTCTGGCTGCGGCGCTGGCTGCGGCACTCGCGGCGGCGTCGTTCGCCGGGCTTTCGTCCAGTAGCAGCACCTCTAGGTCGTGCAACGTCTGCCCGGCGAGCGACCCCAGACAGTCCGCGAGGTGGGCGTCGGTGTTGCGGAATGGGACGACGATGCTGATCCGAGGTGACACTTGTTGCTCCGTGGTGGGGTTATCAGTGGGCGGGCTGGAGGACCCGGTCGAGCACACGGGAGGCGGCGTGGCCGTCGTCGTGCGGGCAGTACCGGGCCGCGAACGCGGTACGTACGTCGCGGAACCCGGCGTCGAGCGCGCCGGGCTCGCGCAGGGCGTCCACGACCTCCTGCGAGGTGCTCAGCAGCGGCCCGGGGGCCTCCGCGTCGAAGTCGAAGTAGAAACCGCGCACATGGTCGCGGTAGCGCTCCAGGTCGTAGGTGAAGAACACCATCGGCCGGCCGGTGACGGCGAAGTCGAACATGGACGACGAGTAGTCCGTGACGAGCACGTCGGTGATGAGGAACAGCTCGGAGATGTCGGGGTACACCGACGCGTCGACGACACAGTCGCCCGGCCGGAGCTTGGGCCGGTCGGTGACGAGATAGTGGGTGCGCAGGAGCAGGACGTGGTCGCGACCCAGCGTCGCCCTGAACCGGTCTATATCGAATTCGAGGCGGAACGCCCGCTTGCCGATCGCGTGGTGGAAGTCGTCGCGCCAGGTCGGCGCGTACAGGACGACCTTCTTGCCCTCTGGGATGCCGAGCCGCCGGCGCACCGCCGACGCGATCTCCTCCCGGTGCGGGCTGCTCAGGACGTCATTGCGCGGATAACCACTGACGACGACGTCGCCGCTATAGCCGAAGGCCCGCCGGAACAACGGAACGGAGAAATCGTTCTGCGCGAGGAGCAGGTCCCACTGGGGAACGTCGTACTCCATCCAGTCGATGCCCTCGGTGCGCTTGTACGGCATCTGCTTGACGTCGTGTCCGAGCTTCTTGAGCGGCGTCCCATGCCAGCACTGCACATACGTCTGGTCTTCGCGCTTGGTGAACCATTCCTGCTGTGCCCCGTTACTGAAGACATAGCGCGCGCGGGCCAGAGCCTCGTAGTGCTCTCGCGTACCGGTCAGGACGGTCCGCGCCCCCGCCGGCTTGCCGAACTGGCCGTTCTCGGTGACCCACACACATTCCAGGTCGGTCTCACGCCGTCGAAGCTCGTCGTAGATACCGCGCGGATTGCACGAGTACTGGCGTCCCTTGTAGGCGTCGAACAGCGCCAGTTCACGGACGGGCAGATTCAGGTGACGCCGGTAGTGCCCGGACCGTATCCGGCTCTGCGCGTAGGCGCCGCGTTCGTCGTCGTCCAGGGCGGTCTCGATCTGGAGATGCAACTGGTCGGTCTTCTGGACGCGCACCGTGATCCTGTGCAGGCCCGCCTCGAACGGCTCCGGAATGTCGCGAAGCGTGTGCCGTCTGACGA
>JBOHBY010000298.1:0-8336 GCA_050698635.1 Spirillospora sp. | reverse complement strand
GCCCTCCTTCGGGCACGCCGCCCGGCCCGCCCGGTTCTGTCACCCGGTTCCCGGGGTTCCGTCCGTGGGACCGGCGTCCGCCGGGCCCGTGCGGCCGTGGGCGCCGCTGAGGCGCTCAGCGTGCTCCTGGAGGGAGCGGACGCCGACCTGCCCCCCGGCGACGGCCTCGATGCCCTGGACGGCGGCCGCGAGACCCTGGACGGTCGTCACGCACGGTACGCCCCGCAGCACGGCCGCGGTACGGATCTCGTAACCGTCGAGCCGCGGCCCGGACTGGCCGGGGCTGCCGAAGGGAGTGTTGACGATGAGGTCGACCTCGCCGTCCAGGACGCGCCGCACGATCGTGGGCTCGCCGGACGGTCCCGGACCCGCGCTGTGCTTGCGCACGATCTTGGCACGCACGCCGTTGCGGCGCAGGATCTCCGCGGTCCCTTCCGTGGCAAGAATCTCAAAGCCCAGGTCAGCGAGCCGCTTGACGGGGAACACCATGTGCCGTTTGTCGCGGTTGGCCACGGACACGAACACGCGCCCCTTGGTCGGCAGCGAGCCGCCGTAGGCGGCCTGCTGCGACTTGGCGAAGGCGGTCCCGAACACCTCGTCGATGCCCATGACCTCGCCGGTGGAGCGCATCTCGGGGCCGAGGACGATGTCGACGCCCTGCCCGAGTTCGTTGCGGAACCGGTCGAACGGCAGGACGGCCTCCTTCACCGCTATGGGCGCGTCCAGCGGCAGGCTTCCGCCGTCGCCCGTCTCGGGCAGCATCCCCTCGGCGCGCAGTTCCGCGATGGTCGCGCCCAGCATGACGCGCGCGGCGGCCTTGGCGAGCGGTACGGCCGTCGCCTTGGACACGAACGGGATGGTGCGCGACGCCCGCGGGTTGGCTTCGAGGACGTACAGCACGCCCGCCGAGAGCGCGTACTGGACGTTCATCAGCCCGCGAACCCCGATGCCCCGCGCGAGCGCCTCCGTCGACTCACGGATACGGCGGACGTCGTCGTGCCCCAGGGTGATGGGCGGCAGGGCGCACGCCGAGTCACCGGAGTGGATCCCGGCCTCCTCGATGTGCTCCATGACGCCGCCGAGGTACAGGTCTTCGCCGTCGAACAGGGCGTCGACGTCGATCTCGATGGCCTCGTCCAGGAAGCGGTCGACGAGGACGGGGTGTTCTGGGCTGGCCTCGGTCGCGCGAGCCATGTACGACTCCAGCGTGCCCTCGTCGTACACGATCTCCATGCCGCGCCCGCCGAGAACATACGAGGGACGCACGAGAACCGGATAACCGATCTCGTCGGCGATCTCGCGGGCGTCCTCGTAGGACGTGGCCGTGCCGTGCTTGGGCGCGAGCAGCCCGGCCCTGTGCAGGACGCGTCCGAACGCACCGCGCTCTTCCGCGAGGTGGATGCTCTCCGGTGAGGTGCCCACGATCGGGACACCGGCGTCCTTGAGCTTCTGCGCGAGGCCCAGGGGCGTCTGGCCGCCGAGCTGGACGATGACGCCCGCGACCTCGCCGGACTGCTGTTCGGCGTACACGACCTCCAGGACGTCCTCCAGCGTGAGCGGCTCGAAGTAGAGCCGGTCGGAGGTGTCGTAGTCGGTGGAGACCGTCTCGGGGTTGCAGTTGACCATCACGGTCTCGTAGCCCGCCTCGGCCAGCGTGAACGAGGCGTGGACGCACGAGTAGTCGAATTCGACGCCCTGGCCTATGCGGTTGGGCCCGCTGCCGAGGATGAGCACCTTGGGCTTGGTGCCCGGCGGTACCTCCGTTTCCTCGTCGTAGGCCGAGTACAGGTACGGGGTCTGCGCCTCGAACTCGGCGGCGCAGGTGTCAACCGTCAGGTAGACGGGACGGATGCCGAGCGCGCGCCGCAGTTCCCTGACGACCTCCTCCGACAGGCCGCGCAGTTCGCCGATCTGCGCGTCGGAGAACCCGTGGCGCTTGGCGCGCAGCAGCTTGTCCTTGGTGAGCGCGTCGTCGGCGGTGCGGATCTCCTCGGCGACCTCGTTGATGGCGGAGATCTGGTCCAGGAACCAGGGATCGATGCCGGTCGCCTTGTAGAGCTCCTCGACACTGGCTCCGGCCCAGAGCGCGCGCTGGACGGCCTTGAGCCGTCCGTCATGCGGGCGCTTGGCGGCCTCGACGAGTTCTCCCGCGTCGGCTGTGTCGGTTTGGCTGCCTGCCCAGCTGAACGACGAGCCCTTCTGTTCGAGCGACCGCAGGGCCTTCTGCAGCGCCTCTGTGAAGCAGCGTCCGATGGCCATGGCCTCGCCCACGGACTTCATGTGCGTGGTGAGCGTGCCGTCCGCGCCCGGGAACTTCTCGAACGCGAACCGCGGCACCTTCACCACGACGTAGTCGAGCGTGGGCTCGAACGACGCGGGCGTCTTGCGGGTGATGTCGTTCGGGATCTCGTCGAGGGTGTACCCGATGGCCAGCTTCGCCGCGATCTTGGCGATCGGGAAGCCGGTGGCCTTGGACGCCAGCGCCGACGACCGCGACACCCGCGGGTTCATCTCGATGACGATCATCCGGCCGGTGCCGGGGTGCACGGCGAACTGGATGTTGCAGCCGCCGGTGTCGACGCCGACCTCGCGGATCACGGCGATCGCGACGTCGCGCATGTTCTGGTACTCGCGGTCGGTCAGCGTCAGCGCGGGCGCGACCGTGATCGAGTCGCCGGTGTGCACGCCCATCGGGTCGAGGTTCTCGATCGAGCACACGATCACCACGTTGTCGTGGCGGTCGCGCATGACCTCCAGCTCGTACTCCTTCCAGCCGAGGATCGACTCCTCCAGGAGCACCTCTGTGGTCGGGGACGCGTCGAGCCCGGCGCCCGCGATGCGGAGCAGGTCGTCCTCGTCGTGCGCGAAACCGGAGCCGGCGCCGCCCATGGTGAACGAGGGCCGCACGACGACCGGGTAGCCGAGGCTCCCGGCGGCGGCGAGGCACTCGTCCATCGTGTGGCAGATCACCGACCGGGCCGACTCGGCGTTCAGGCCCCGCTCGCGCGCGACCTTGGCGACGACGTCCTTGAACCGCTCCCGGTTCTCCCCGGCCTGGATCGCGTCCACGTCGGCGCCGATCAGCTCGACCCCGTACTCGGCCAGGACCCCGGCCTCGTAGAGCGCGATAGAGGTGTTCAGGGCCGTCTGGCCGCCGAGCGTGGGCAGCAGCGCGTCCGGCCGCTCCCTCGCGATGATCTTCTCGACGACCTCGGGGGTGATCGGCTCGACATAGGTGGCGTCGGCGAACTCGGGGTCGGTCATGATCGTGGCGGGGTTGCTGTTGACGAGCGTCACCCGCAGCCCCTCGGCCTTGAGGACGCGGCACGCCTGGGTGCCGGAGTAGTCGAACTCGCACGCCTGCCCGATGACGATCGGCCCCGAGCCGATGACCAGGACGGACTTCAGGTCTTCACGGCGCGGCATTACAGCGCCACCTCCTTCCGCGACCCCACCATGAGCTGGCAGAAGCGGTCGAAGAGGCCGGAGGCGTCGTGCGGGCCCGCCGCCGCCTCTGGGTGGTACTGGACGCTGAACGCAGGACGCTGCAAGAGCCGCAGCCCTTCCACACAGCCGTCGTTCAGGTTGATGTGGGTGACCTCGGCTGGGCCGTAGGGCGTGTCGAACGGGCCGTCCGTGGGGGCGTCCACGGCGAAGCCATGGTTGTGCGCCGACACGTCGACCTTGCCCGTCGTCCGGTCTTGGACGGGCTGGTTGATGCCCCTGTGGCCGAACCTCAGTTTGTAGGTCCCGAGACCGAGCGCACGGCCGAACATCTGGTTTCCGAAGCAGATGCCGAAGAACGGCGTGCCCGCGTCGAGGACGCCTTTCAACGCGTCCACGGCGTAGTCGGCGGCGGCGGGGTCTCCCGGGCCGTTGGAGAAGAACACACCGTCCGGGTTGACAGCGAGGATGTCTTCGGTGGTGCTCGTCGCTGGCAGCACGTGAACTTCGCAACCCCGCTCGGACATCCGGTATGGCGTCATCGACTTGATTCCCAGATCGACGGCCGCGACCGTGTACCGCTTTTCACCCTTCGCCTGGACGACGTAAGGCTCCTTGGTGGAAACGTCCCGCGCGAGGTCCGCGCCCTCCATTGAAGGGCTCTGCCGTACGCGCCGGAGCAATGTGTCCTGTCCGGGCGCGATGGCGTCCGGTCCACTGAAGATGGCGGCGCGCATCGCGCCCTTGTCGCGCAGATGCCGCGTCAGCGCGCGCGTGCCGGGAATGGCGATGCCCACCACACCCTGGTCGCGTAGCGCCGAACCCAGCGAACCGGTGGCCCGCCAGTTGGACGCCACACGCGCCGGTTCACGCACCACATAACCGGCCACCTGAATACGGCTCGATTCCGGGTCTTCGCCGTTGATGCCGGTGTTGCCAATATGGGGCGACGTCATCGCCACGATCTGGCGCGCGTAGGACGGGTCGGTCAGGGTCTCCTGGTAGCCGGTCATCCCGGTGTTGAAGACCATCTCACCGAACGTCTCCCCTTCGGCGCCGTACGCGGCCCCGTGGAAGACCCTGCCGTCTTCCAGAACGAGCAGAGCGGGGTTCACTGGAGCTTCCCTTCCAGGACGGTCGGCGCGCCGCGCAGGAACGTGGCGATGACCCGTCCGGGCAGCTCCAGGCCCGCGAACGGGGTGTTGCGGCTCTTGGACGTCATCGCCGACGGCTCCACGGTGCGGCGCGGCGACGGGTCGTACAGCGTGATGTTGGCGGGCGACCCCGCCTCCAGCGGACGACCCTGTCCGCCCTGTCCGTGTCCGCTCAGCCGTCCGATGCGCGCGGGGACGGCCGACATCCGCTCGGCGACCCCGGCCCAGTCGAGCAGCCCGGTCTCGACCATGGCCTCCTGCACGACGGGCAGCGCCGTCTCCAGGCCGATCATCCCCATCGCGGCGACGGCCCACTCGGTCTCCTTGGCCTCGACCGGGTGCGGGGCGTGGTCGGTGGCGACGCAGTCGATCGTCCCGTCGGCGAGGGCGCCGCGCAGCGCGGCGACGTCGTCGGCGGTGCGCAGCGGCGGGTTGACCTTGAAGATCGGGTCGTAGGTCCCGGCCTTGGCGTCGTTCAGCAGCAGGTGGTGCGGCGTGACCTCGGCGGTCACCGGGCAGCCCCGGCTCTTGGCCCACCGGATGATCTCCACCGACCCGGCCGTCGACACGTGGCAGACGTGCAGCCGCGACCCGACGTGCTGGGCGAGCAGCACGTCCCGGGCGATGATCGCCTCCTCGGCGACGGCGGGCCAGCCGCGCAGGCCGAGCGCGGCCGACATCTCGCCCTCGTTCATCTGCGCGCCCTCGGTGAGGCGCGGCTCCTGCGCGTGCTGGGCGACGACGCCGTCGAACGCCTTCACGTACTCCAGCGCCCTGCGCATGATGACCGCGTCGGACACACAGTGCCCGTCGTCTGAGAAGACCCGTACCTGCGCGGCGGAATCGGCCATCGCGCCCAGTTCGGCGAGCTTCTCCCCCGCGATACTGCGCGTGACCGCCCCAACGGGCTGGACGTCGCAGTACCCGGCCTCGCGCCCTAGGCGCCACACCTGCTCGACCACTCCGGCCGTGTCGGCGACAGGGTCGGTGTTGGCCATCGCATGGACGGCGGTGAATCCGCCCATCGCGGCGGCCTTCGTCCCGGACTCGACGGTCTCCGCGTCCTCGCGGCCTGGCTCGCGCAGATGGGTGTGCAGGTCGACGAGACCAGGCAGCGCTACGAGGCCGTCGGCGTCGACGGTCTGCGCACCGGCCGCGTCCAGCCCGGAACCCACTTCGGCTATGGCGCCGTCACGGACCAGGATGTCGGCGGTCTTCCCGCCCAGAATCCGTGCGCCCTTGATAAGGAAACTCACTGCGCGACCTCCTTGCCGATCGCCGCCTCAGAACCGCCCAGCAGCAGGTAGAGGACGGCCATGCGGGCGCTGACACCGTTGGCGACCTGTTCGACGATGGTGGACCGGACCGAGTCGGCGACCTCGGCCGCGATCTCGACACCGCGGTTCATCGGGCCGGGATGCATGACGATCGCGTGGTCGGGCAGCGCCGCCATGCGCGCGGCGTCCAGGCCGTAGCGGCGGCTGTACTCGCGGACGGACGGGAAGTAGGAGGCGTTCATCCGCTCCTGCTGGACGCGCAGCATCATGATGACGTCGCTCTTGGGCAGCACCCCGTCCAGGTCGTACGACACCGAGCACGGCCACGTGTCGATGGCGACGGGCAGAAGCGTCGGAGGCGCGACCACGGTCACGTCGGCGCCGAGCGTGTGGAGCAGCAGGACGTTGGACCGCGCTACGCGGCTGTGTAGCACGTCGCCCACGATCGTGACCTTGCGACCGTCCAGGTCACCGAGACGCTTGCGCATGGTGAACGCGTCCAGGAGGGCCTGGGTCGGATGCTCGTGCGTGCCGTCACCGGCGTTGACGACACTGCCCTGCACCCAGCCCGCCAGCCGGTGCGGTGCGCCCGACGCGCCGTGCCTGATGACGACGCCGTCCGCGCCCATCGCCTCCAGCGTCAGGGCCGTGTCCTTCAGGCTCTCGCCCTTCGACACGCTCGACCCCTTGGCGGAGAAGTTGATGACGTCGGCGGACAGCCGCTTGGCCGCCGCCTCGAACGAGATGCGGGTGCGGGTGGAGTCCTCGAAGAAGAGGTTGACGACCGTCCGGCCGCGCAGCGTGGGCAGCTTCTTGATGGACCGGCCCGCGATCTGCGCGAGCTCCTCCGCCGTGTCGAGGACGAGCAGAGCCTCGTCCCGGCTCAGGTCGGCCGCCGAGATCAGATGGCGGTTCATTCGTCACCCCCCGTGGGTGCGGGCAGGGTCGGGCCTAGCAGCACGGCGTCGCGCCCGTCGTTCTCGTCCAGTAGGACCTTCACGGTCTCCCGCATAGACGTGGGCAGGTTCTTGCCCACGTAGTCGGGACGGATCGGCAGCTGCCGGTGCCCGCGGTCGACGAGGACGGCGAGCTGGACGGCGCGCGGCCGTCCGAGGTCGTTCAGCGCGTCGAGCGCGGCGCGCACCGTCCGCCCGGAGACCAGCACGTCGTCGACCAGGACGACGACCCGGTCGTCGACTCCCTCGGGCGGCAGCTCGGTGCGGCCGAGGGCGCGGGCGGGACGCATCCGCAGGTCGTCGCGGTACATGGTCACGTCGAGCGAGCCCCAGAGCACCGGGCGGCCCTCGACCTCGCGCAGCGCGCCCGCCAGGCGCTCGGCCAGCGTCACGCCGCGGGTCTGGATGCCGAGCAGCAGGAGATCGTGACCGCCCTTGGTCCGCTCAAGGATCTCGTGTGCGATCCGGGTCAGCGCGCGCCTGATGTCGGGACCCTCCAGAACGGCCTTGGGCCGGGGATCACCGTCCGCCACGCGCTCCCCCGGCGGCCGTTCCGGCCTGGAGGCAGCATTCACCACAGAAACTCCTTTCCCGCCTCACGGGACGGGCCTTAAAGGACGTCTTGCCTCCCACACCGTAGCAGCCGCACCGGACCGCCTCCGCGTCCGGGCGGATCCGCGTCTTCGCAGGTGAGAGGCGTCACACTGGAGACCTCTCGGGCCCGCGGGACGGGCCCCCGAGGGGCCCTGCGCGCCGTGCCCGCAGGGCTTGCGGACGATCCGGAGCGCCCTGATCGAGTCCTGCGGATTCGACCGCTTTTTTCCAATCAGCTTGACCTAGGGCCCTCACCGTTTTACCGTCACTGTCCGTAACCATCCCCGGGGGCCGGACTCCTGAGGCCCAATGGCTTCGCGAATCGGTCCCCCTCCGGCGAGAGCCGGGGTCCGACGACGATGAAAGTGAGCCTGGGGGGCCAGAATGCCGTCTGAATACGCAAAGGCTCTCGGCGCGCGCCTGCGCGCCATCCGCACCCAGCAGGGCCTGTCCCTGCACGGCGTGGAAGAGAAGTCACGTGGCCGCTGGAAGGCCGTCGTCGTGGGTTCGTACGAGCGGGGCGACCGCGCCGTCACCGTTCAGAAGCTGGCCGAGCTCGCCGATTTCTACGGCGTGCCGGTTTCCGAGTTGCTGCCCGGCGGAGCCGCGCCGAGCCCGCTCGGGCCTACACCAAAGCTCGTGATCGATCTAGAGCGGTTGCAGCAGCTTCCGAAAGACAAGGCCGGTCCTCTCGCCCGCTACGCCGCGACGATTCAAAGCCAGCGTGGCGACTACAACGGAAAGGTCCTGTCCATCCGCCAAGAAGACCTGCGTTCACTCGCGGTCATCTATGACAAGTCCCCGACGGAGCTGACCGAAGAGCTCATCGGCTGGGGCGTTCTCGACCCGGAGGCGCGCCGCGCCGTCGAGTCGTTCTGACACATCCACATCACCGCGACGGGGCCCGGCAC
>JBOHBY010000297.1:0-3288 GCA_050698635.1 Spirillospora sp. | reverse complement strand
GTGGCGTTGTTCGCCGCGTAGTCGTGGTACATCATCCCGGCGAACACGCCGGTCGCGCTTCCGCGCAGCGACGCGGGGTCGATGCCCGCCCGCTCTAGCGCCTCCCAGGACGTCTCCAGCAGCAGTCTCTGCTGCGGGTCCATGGCGCGGGCCTCGTTCGGGCTGATCCCGAAGAACGCGGCGTCGAACTCGGACGCGTCGTGCAGGAAGCCGCCCGAGTTCACGTAGCTGGTGTTCGGCCGTTCTCCGCTCGGGTCGAACAGTTCGCCGACGTTCCAGCCCCGGTCGGCGGGGAACTCGGTGACGGCGTCCACGCCGTCCGCCACGAGCCGCCACAGGTCCTCGGGCGTGGCCACGCCACCGGGATACCGGCACGCCATGCCCACGATCGCGATCGGCTCGTCGTCGGTCGGCGCGGACGCGGCTGCGACGACGGCGCCGCCATCGGCCGCCCCGGACACCTCGTCCAGCAGGAAGCCCGCCAGCACGGCCGGGGTCGGATAGTCGAACACCAGCGTCGCGGGCAGCCGCAGGCCGGTCGCCTCGCCGACCCCGTTGCGGAGCTCCACCGCCGACAGCGAGTCGAAGCCGAGGTCGCGGAAGGCCCGGTCGGGTTCGATCGCGGACGGCCCGGCGTGCCCCAGGACGTTGGCGGCCTGGGTGCGCACCAGGTCGAGGAGCGCGTCCGGCCATTCCGATTCTGGACGGCTCGCGAGGAGCCGCCGCAGCGAGTCCGCCTCGGCACGCGCGCCGGCGGCACTGCGCCGGACGCGCGGCACGAGCCCGTGGAACAACCGGGGCAGCTCACCCGGGTCCGTGCCGCCGCCAACACCGCCGCTCGCACCCGCACCCGCGAGGACGGCGAGGTCCAGGTGGATGGGGACGGGTGCGGCCTCGTCCAACGTCCCGGCGAGGTCGAGCAGCGAAAGTCCCAGTTCAGCGGTCAGGCCGCGCACTCCCGCGCGGGCCATGCGCTGGACGTCGGCATCGTCCAGTTCACCGGCCATACCGCCGTTGTCCGCCGCCCACGGACCCCAGGCGAGCGACAGGGCGGGCAGGCCCTCAGCCCGGCGGTGATGTGCCAGCGCGTCCAGGAAAGCGTTCGCCGCCGCGTAGTTGCCCTGACCCGGCGTGCCCAGCACTCCGGCCGCCGACGAGAACAGCACGAACGCCGACAGGTCCATGTCGCGGGTCAGGTCGTGCAGATTCCAGGCCGCGTCGACCTTCGGCCGCAGGACGGCGTCCACCCGTTCGGGCGTCAGCGACGAGATCATCCCGTCGTCCAGCACCCCGGCGACATGCACCACACCCGACAGGCGACGGCCGTCCAACAACCCGGCAAGCGCGTCACGGTCGGCCACGTCACACGCGGCCACCTCGACCTCGGCACCCAGGCCCTCCAACTCAGCGCACAGCTCCGCCGCGCCCGGCGCGTCCGCGCCGCGACGGCTCGTCAACAGCAGCCGCCGGATACCACGCTCAGCCACCAGATGCCGCGCCACCAGACCACCCAGCGCGCCCAGAGCACCGGTCACCAGGACGGTCCCGTCGGCGGCCGCGAAGGCCGAGGCGGGGTCGGCGTCCGGCGATCCCATCGGCATTCTCGCCAGCCGGGCCGCTCTGAGCACGCCCGCGCGGATCGCCAGCTGCGGCTCACCCGAGGCCGCGAGCGCCACCACCGTGTCCGCCGGATCGGCCGCGTCGTCCAGGTCGGCGAGCACGATCCGGCCGGGGTCCTCCGACTGCGCCGACCTGACCAGGCCCCACACCGCCGCGCCCGCGAGATCGGTGACCTCGTCCGCGCCGTCCACGGCCACCGCACCGGAGGTCGCGACGACCAGCCGCGACGCGGCGAAACGCGCCTCTTCCAGCCAGGCGCGCAGCACGTCCAAGGTCTGCTGGACGGCCGTCCGCACCTCGTCCGGCTCCCTACCGGACGGCACTCGAAGGACGACGACGTCCGGGACGTCACCGCCGGGCTCCAGCGCGTCCCACCACGTCCACGACGCCGGCCGGACGGGCGGCGCCGGCGGCACCATCGGCCACTCCACCCGGAACATCGCCTCGGCGAACGCCGAGCTCGCGGCGGACAATTGCTCGGTGGAGATCTCCCGCAGCACCAGTGAGTCCACAACGGCGACCGCCCGCCCGGACGCGTCCGCCACCTCTAGCGACGCCCCCGCCCCGGTGGACGCCGGAGTCACCCGCACGCGCAGCGCACCGGCCCCGGACGCGAACAGCTGCACGCCCGACCACGCGAACGGCAACGCGGTGCCGTCACCGACGGCGCCGCTCAGCGCGATCGCGTGCAACCCGGCGTCGAGCAGCGCCGGGTGCAGGCCGAAGCCGTCCGCCCCGACCTGCTCGGGCAGCGCGACCTCGGCGAACACCTCGTCGCCGCGCCGCCACGCCGCCTCCAGGCCACGGAACACCGGCCCGTACTCCAGGCCCGCCTCGCCCAGCCGCTCGTAGAAGCCGTCCAGGTCGACGGGGACCGCACCGCGCGGCGGCCACTGCGCCAAATCGACCTCGGACTCCGCCCTGCCGGGCGTGAGGACACCCGTCGCGTGCTGCCGCCACACCGCGACACCTTCGTCGCGCGAGTGGACGCTCACCCGCCGAGCGCCCGACTCGTCGGCCGGACCGACGACGATCTGCACCCGTACGCCACCGGGCGGCAGCACGAGCGGCGCCTGAAGGGTCAGCTCCTCGATCCGGCCGCAGCCGACCTGGTCACCGGCCCGGATCGCCAGCTCCACGAACCCCGTCCCCGGGAACAGCACCATCCCGCCGATCACGTGGTCGGCCAGCCATGGCTGCGTCCCGGTCGACAGCCGTCCCGTCAGCACCACCTCACCGGACTCGGCCAGGCCGACCGCCGCGCCCAGCAGCGGGTGGTCCGCCTCGTCCAGTCCCGCCGAGGTCACGTCGACCGCGCCGGTCCCGGCCTCAAGCCAGTACCGCTGCCGCTGGAACGCGTAGGTCGGCAGCTCGACGTCGCGAGCGCCGCGCCCCGCGAAGACCGCGCGCCAGTCCGGGCTGGAGCCGGTGACGTGCAGATGCCCGACGGCGGTGAGCAGCGTCGTCGTTTCCTCGTGGTCCCTGCGAAGGGTCGGGACGACGATGACCGTGTCGGCGGACGACTCGTCCAGACACGCCTTGGCCATCGCGGTGAGCACACCGTCCGGCCCCAGCTCAACAAACCGGGACACCCCATCGGCATGCAACGTCTGGACGGCATCGGCGAACCGCACCGCCTCCCGCACATGCCGCACCCAATACCCCGGC
>JBOHBY010000296.1:0-2242 GCA_050698635.1 Spirillospora sp. | reverse complement strand
CGACCCGTTCGTGTTCGGCCGCGGCGCCGAGGAGGCGCTGCACTGCGCCCGGCACGGCGTGCCGGTCACGGTCGTCCCCGGCGTCACCAGCGCGGTCGCCGTCCCGTCCGCCGCGGGCATCCCGGTCACGCACCGGGGCGTCGCGCAGGAGTTCCACGTCGTCTCCGCGCACGTCCCGCCCGGACACCCCGACTCGACGGTCGACTGGGCCGCGCTGGGCGCCGGCGGCGGCACGATCGTCCTGCTCATGGCCGTGGAACGGATGACGCTGATCGCACCGGCCCTCATGCGCTATGGTCGATCGTCCGACACGCCGGTCGCCGTGATCCAGGACGGCACCCTCCCCGGCCAGCGGTCGCTGACGGCGACGCTGGGCACGGTGGCCGACGAGATGGCCGCCGGCGAAGTCCGGCCCCCGGCGATCGTGGTCGTGGGCGACGTGGTCAACGTGGCACGAGAGATCGACATGATTCGAGCGGACATGGGACGGGATCCGTGACTCCCCCGGCAGAGCAGAGCGCGGTCCACGACGAGCAGGCCGGCGCCGGCCCGGGACGCGGGATCGATGGCTCCCCGCCCCCCGGCGAGGACGCCGCGCCCGAGACGGACGCGCGCGACGAAGCCGCCGACCAGGCCGACCAGGCTGACCTGGCCGTCCAGGCGGACGACGAGGACGAGAAGCCTGCGGGAACGTCCGGTAAAGCCCAGGCACAGGCCGCCAGACGCGGCCGCTACGCCCGCCGCGCCAAGGCCCCCCAGCCAGCCAGCGACACCCCGCTGTCCGACGACGACGAACAACCGCCCCAGGACGCGAAGCCCGACAGCGAGCCCGAGGGCCAGAGCGCACGGCGCGCCAGGGACGCCCAGCCCGCTGCCCGCAGGGCCGCACGGCCGGGAAAGAGGACGCGCCAGGGCAGGCACGCCAAGTCCCGCGACACGTCTGACACCTCGCCGCCCCCCGCGACGAACCCCGCCAAGCCCACGTCTCACCAGCCGGACGAAGCAGAACCGGCCAACGCCCAACCAGACGAAGAACCGCCACCCGCCAAGGACACACAGCCCGCCAAGGACGACAAGCGCACCGGCACCGGCACCGGCACCGGCAGCGGTCGCGGACGGCGGCGCGTCACCAAACCGTCCAACGGCGCCAACACGGTCCGCCAGAGCGAGCTGACCCAGGCGATCACCAGCCTGCGCGACCAGCTCGGCGCGTTCAACTTCCTCCTGGACGTGCCCGGCGTCCAAGAGGCCCGCGAAGCCCGCGACGAGCTGCGCGACCAGCTCCAGGACTACGTCCTCCCGCGCATCCACGCCGCGGGAGCACCGATGCTGGTCGTCCTCGGCGGCTCGACGGGCGCGGGCAAGTCGACGCTGGTCAACACGCTCGTCGGGGCCCGGGTGAGCGCCACCGGCGTGCTCCGCCCGACCACCAGCAGCCCGATCCTGGTGTGCCACCCCGACCACGCGCAGTGGTTCCTCGAAGGCCCGCTCCTGCCGGGCATGGGACGGGTCCGCGGCCCCGCCCCCGACGCCATCGCGGGTGACCAGCTGGTCATCATCACCAGCGACGTCCTCCCGCCCGGCCTCGCGCTCCTCGACAGCCCCGACTTCGACTCCGTCTTCGAAGACCACTACGAGTTCGCCACCAAGCTGATGGCCGCCGCCGACCTGTGGCTGTGCGTCACCACCGCCGCCCGGTACGCCGACGCGCAGGTGTGGCAGATGCTCCAGCGGGCCAAGGAGAACGGCGCGACGATCGGCGTCGTGCTGTCCCGGGTCCCGCAGGGCGCCGGGCCGCAGGGCGCCGAGATCGTCGAGCACTTCGGCGAGATGCTGGACGACAACGAGGTCGGCGACGCGCGCCGCTTCACCATCCCCGAGACCCGGATCGAGGACAGCCGCCTCCCCGAGGAGACCGTCGAGGACCTGCGCGCCTGGCTCACCGGCGTCGCCGAGGACGCCGAGGACCGCGAGATCGTCATCAGCGACACCCTCGCCGCCGTCCTGGACAGCTATCGCACCCGCGTGCCCGAGCTCGCCCGCCAGGTCGAGGCGCAGGTCGAGCAGCGCGGCGAGCTGGCCGGGGAGGTCGAGGCCGGGTACGGCACCGCGCTCGCCGAACTCGACGAGGCCACCCGCAACGGCTCCCTGCTGCGCGGCGAGGTCCTCGCCCGCTGGCAGGACTTCGCCGGCACCGGCGACCTGCTGCGCTCCCTGCACGCCCAGCGGTCCAGGCGCGGCC
>JBOHBY010000295.1:0-1872 GCA_050698635.1 Spirillospora sp. | reverse complement strand
GCCCAGGACGAACTGGCCCGCGGCGTCGTGGCGCTCGTCGATCGGGCCGTCGACCGGCTGGAGACCGAACGCCGGCTCCTGGAGATCTGGGGCGTCACCCACGACCAGCTGCGGCACCTGGACACCGTCGACCGGGCCGCGCTGGCCGCGCGCCTACACGGGAACCGGCTGGCCGAGTTCGCCGACCTCATCGGCCGCTTCCGCGCCCTCGCGCACGCCGAAGCCGCCCAGAAGATCACCGGCGGGCACGGGGAACTGGTCGGCACCACCCTGGGCGACGACATCGCCCGCGCCATCCCCTCCGAGCTAGCCCAACTCGGCGTCCCCGCCCTACGCGCGGTGTTCCTGGCCCGGCTGGCCGAAGGCCGCCTGCTCAGCTACCAGACACGCGGGCCAGAACGCATGGGCCGCGGCCCACTGATCATCTGCCTGGACGCCTCCCCGTCCATGTGGGGGGCCGTCGACGACGATGATTTTGGGGCGCCGGTCGACGCCACCAATCCCTCCCGCGAGGCCTGGGCCAAAGCCGTCGCCCTCGCGCTCCTGGACCACGCCAGCACCGTCAACCCGCCGCGCGAGGTCACCGTCCTGCGGTTCTCCACCACCCTCGACTCCACCCACCACTTCCCCGGCGGCCGGCACCCCGCCCTTGACGACATCCTCGCGCTCGCCAACGCCACCCAATCGGGAGTCAGCACCCACTACTGGCCTCCGCTGGAGGCCGCCCTCGACCTCATCGCCGCCGCCCGCAACGACCCGCGCCAGCACTCGTACGGCGGCGCCGACGTCGTCTTCCTCACCGACGGCGAGCACGGCGGCGACCTCGACTGGCTGAAGGCGTTCCTGGCACGCAAGGCCAGCCTGGGGTTCCGGATGTTCGGCGTCGCCATCGCCACCCGGCCCAGCCCCGCACTCCAGCAGATCAGCGACACCATCCACACCATCAACGACCTCACCGATCCCGGCACCGCCCGCGCCCTCTTCCGCATCTGACCTCTCCACGCCAACGTTCCCGTCCGACCCCCTGAAAGCGGGTGATCACCTATGACGAAGGCCGAGCAGGCCCTCGCCATCTGGCAGGCACTCCCCCAACAACACGCCGCCTGCCTCACCGTGATCTACCGCGCCGACCAGGACGCCGAAGCCGAACAGCGCGACGCGTGGACCTCCGGCGGCCGCCCCCAACGCGCCGCCGTCTGGCGCTGGCTCCCCTACCGGCCCGGCCGCACCACCACTCCCCCGTCGGAGAACCTCGCCGTCCAGCTCCGCGCGCACGGCCTCGACCACACCCAGGCCAGCAGCATCTTCACCGCCCTGGCCGAGCAGCGCTTGGTCGAACTGCGCGCCGCCTCCACCGCCCGCGGCCAGGACGTCAAACTCACGACCTGGGGCCGCAAAGTCGCCCGCGCGGGCGGCATCGACCCCGCCCGCGCCGACAAAGACCTGCTGAGCGAGGGCCTCTGGCAGATGCTCACCCAGGTCTGGAGAGCCCACCCCGACGGCCACCTGACCGGCTACTCCGGTGCCTGGGACCACCTCCTGGACCGCACGCCCGACCCCTACGTCCGCACCGAATCCGCCCGCGACCGGCGAGCGATGTTCCTCACCGACGCCGGCGCCGACCACTACCGCGCACGCTGGCGCTCCTACGCCCGCGCATACCCCGATGTCGACGCCCCCCACCCCGACAACGCGCAGTTCTGGCCGCCGCACATCGACCAGGCCCTCACCCGCCTGCGCACCGACTGCCAGACCATCCGTGACCTGATCACCACCATCCCCGAGGCGATCACCGACCTCACCGCGCCCGGCGCCGCCGCCCCGCCACCCGAGATCGACCTCCCGCACCTCCCGGCCGCCGCTCCCCCCGGC
>JBOHBY010000294.1:0-2271 GCA_050698635.1 Spirillospora sp. | reverse complement strand
GCTCGTCGGTCGACGCCGCCCGCTCGATCGACATCGGCTGCGTGCGGATGACCGAGCGCCACCTCAGGGACGGCGACCCGCCCTCGCCCGTGCAGATCTCCAACGCCGCCGCCGACATCGACGCGGCGCTCGCCGCCGTCCGCGAGACGGTGCCGGTACACGAGGCGCGCACGCTCGTCGGCCTCGCCGGGTCCGTCACCACGGTCGCCGGGATCGCGCTCGACCTGCCGGTGTACGACTCGTCCCGGATCCATCTGTCGCGCATCACCGCCACCCAGGTCCACGAGGTGACACGGCGGCTACTGCACGCCACCCGCACCGAGCGCGCCGAGTTCGGCGTCATGCATCCCGGGCGTGTCGACGTGATCGGTGCGGGCGCGCTGATCCTCGACCGGATCATGCGGGAGTACGGCTTCGGCGCCGTCGTGGCCAGCGAGCACGACATCCTGGACGGCCTGGCCTGGTCCCTGGTCTGACGCGGCCCGTCCGGCTTCCGCGCGGGACCGGGATCAGTGCTTGAGCTCGGTCAGCAGGGCCGGGATGAGCACCGCGTTCGGGTTCTGCTGCGGGATGTAGAGCACCGGCGCGGCGCTGCTGGCCTGCTGGATCCACACTCGGCCGCCGTCCACCGTCGCGCCGGAGATGGCCGCCCAGCTCAGCGAGACGCGGTTGCCGCGCACACCGCCGGGATGCACGGTCAGCCCCTGCGCCACGTCGACCGACTCGCCCGACCTGACGCGCCGCGCCAGCTCCGCCACCAGCCGCTGCTCGGCGTGCTCCTGGCACAGCTGGATCAACCGCCCCCACACCTGCTCGGGGCCGCCCTCCACATCGCCGCCGCTGCCCGCGGGGCCCGTGCCTGCGGGGCCCGTGCCTGCGGGGCCTGTGCCCGCGGGCAGCGTGTCCTGCTCGATAACGACCTCGACGCGGGGGCCGCCGCGGAACGGGTACCGGCCCGCCTGGAAGATCCACTGGGTGCCGGCGGGCTGGCCGTATCCGGCCGGACGCTCCGCCGCCCAGTACGCCACCCATTCCACATGTGGCCACTGGAGCGAGGCGTTTCCGTACGCGACGAACCGGTCGTCGGCGTAAAGGTGCAGGCCGCGGACGCTGAGGTCCAGCGGCTGGACGGCCGGACGGGCCTCCCAGGTCGGCTGCTGGACGTGCGGGGCCGCGTAGTGCTGCGTCCCGTACTGCGTCTCCTCGTAGTCGTCCCGCGGCCGCTGCTCCTGCGCGGGAAGGCGCAGCCGCGGCGGACGGGACGGCTCCGGGTTCAGGCGCTCCGTCCAGTTCTCGCCGTCCCACCAGCGCAGGCTGCCAGTGCCGTAGGGGTCTGGATACCAGCCCGGTTGCGACACTGCCCTGCCTCCGCTTCGCCAATGGCGTGCCGGACATCCCCGCCTCCCCGACCGGCGAACGCATCGTACCGAGCGAGACGGCCCGTGCAGAGAGTTGGGCGGAACCCGGCCACGGCCTGTGGCGTGCGACGATCGGTGGTATGCCGACCGCAAACGCCCCGTTCGTGCCGCCCGGAACCGGCTGGCCCGAGGACCCGGCGACCCCCGCGACGCCCGTCGCGCACGGGGCCGGAGACGTCATCGAGCTCGCCGCCGAGGCGCCCGATCTGGACGAGCTGTGCGCCCGGCAGTCGGTGTGCCGGGCCTGCGACCGGCTCGTGGAGTGGCGGGAGAAGATCGCCGTCCAGCGGCGGCGGGCGTTCGCGGACGAGGAGTACTGGGGGCGTCCCATCGCCGGATGGGGCGAGCCGGAGCCGCGGATACTGATCGTCGGGCTCGCTCCCGCCGCGCACGGCGGCAACCGCACCGGGAGGATCTTCACCGGGGACCGCTCAGGCGACTGGCTGTTCGCCTCGCTGCACCGGGTCGGGCTCGCCGCGCTGCCGACCAGCGTCCACGCGGGCGACGGGCAGCGGCTGATCGGCGCGCGGATGGTCGCGACCGTCCGCTGCGCCCCGCCCGACAACAAGCCGACGCCGATCGAGCGCACGACCTGCCTGCCGTGGCTGTCCGCCGAGGTCGAGCGGGTCGCGGCGAGCGTCCGCTGCGTCGTGTGCCTGGGCGGCTTCGCGTGGCAGGGCGTGTGGCCCGCGCTCAGGCAGGCCGGGTACGAGCTGCCGCGCCCGCGGCCGAAGTTCGGGCACGGCGCCGAGATCGAGCTGCCTCCACCGCCCGCGGCGGCGGGCCGGGGATCCGTCCTGATGCTGGGCTGCTACCACCCGAGCCAGCAGAACACGTTCACCGGCGTCCTGAC
>JBOHBY010000293.1:0-1774 GCA_050698635.1 Spirillospora sp. | reverse complement strand
GGTCGCGACGGCCGCCGCGAAGAAGGGCTGCGCGGTGATCGTCGTCGAGGCCGCGGACACGCCGCTCGCCGGCGCGCTCGGCACCGGCGTCGGCGCGCTCACCGCGCCCTGGTACGCGGAGGCGGGCGTCGAGCTGCGCACCGGCGTCAAGGTCGCCGAGGTCCGCGCCGGCGGCCTCGTCCTGGCCGGTGGCGACCGTGTCGACGCGGACGAGGTCGTCGTCGGCATCGGCGTCCGGCCCGACCTGTCCTGGCTGGCGGGCTCCGGGCTGCTACTGGAGCGGGGCGTCGTCACCGACGGGTCGTTCCGCGTGTCGATGGAGGATGCGCCCGGCTCCGCCCGGCCCGACGTCGTCGCCGTCGGCGACTGCGCCGCCTGGTGGTCGGCGCGCTACGGGCGGCGGCTCCTCGTCGAGCACTGGGACACCGCACTCAACGCCCCCGACGTCGCCGCCGCGTCGCTCCTCGGGCAGGACGCCGTGTACGACGCCGCCCCGTACTTCTGGTCCGAGCAGTTCGGGCGGATGGTGCAGTACGCGGGCAGCCACGCGGCGTCCGAGCGGCTCGTCCACCGGGGCGACCCGTCCGGCCGGAAGTGGACGGTGGCGTGGCTCACCGGGGACCGGCTCGACGCGATCCTCACCGTCGACCGGCCGCGCGACCTCGTCCAGGCCAAGCGCGTGATCGCGGCGGGCACGCCCGTGGACCCCGACGCGATCGCCGACCCGGACGTGCCCGTCCGCCAGGCCGTTCGCCCATAGCGATCGCTACCGGACGCAAACGGTTGTGCAGGGGGTTTGAGGGTTCCGATGACGTGGTAGCAAGGGGGCGTGACGCAGATGCACGCAACCGTTGACAGCGCACTGGACCCCCGGACCGACGCCCTCGCGGGCGAATGGATCTCCCTCAGGGAGGCCGCCGGGCGACTCGGGATCAAGCCCAACCGGATCAAGCAGCTCATCAGCGAGCACCGGCTGCTCGCCGTGCGCCGGGAGGGCGAGCCCATGGTGCCCGCCGCGTTCATCAAGGACGGCCAGGTGATCAAGGGCCTGCCCGGCACGCTGACGCTCCTGTCGGACGCCGGGTACGACGACGTGGAGACCATCCGCTGGCTGTTCACCGCCGACGACACGCTCCCGGGAACGCCCGTGGACGCGCTCACCGAGAACCGGGGGACCGAGGTCCGCCGCCGCGCGCAGGCCCTCGCGTTCTGACCCGTCCACCGGCTTCGTGACACGATCGCGGGGTCGCGCGCGACGGGACGCACCCGCCGCGCGGCCCCGCGAACCCCTTCCGGAAGGACGTCACTCCGCCGTGTCCAGGCATCTCCCGACCGACCGCGCCGTCGCGCTGCGCGCCAGGCTCGGCCGCGCCCGCCTCTACCTCTGCACCGACGCGCGCGAGCGGCAGGGGGATCTGCCCGGCTTCCTGGACGCCGTGCTCGCGGGGGGCGTCGACCTCGTCCAGCTCCGCCAGAAGGGCCTGGAGGCCCGGCAGGAGCTCGCGTACCTGGAGGTCTTCCGGGACGCGTGCGAGCGGCACGGCGCGCTGCTCGCCGTCAACGACCGCGCCGACATCGCCCGGGCCGCAGGCGCCGACGTGCTGCACCTCGGCCAGGACGACCTCCCGCTGCTGATGGCGCGCGACGTGATCGGCCCTGGGCCGCTGATCGGGCGCTCGACCCACGACGCCGCGCAGGTCGCGACCGCCGTCGACGACGAGGTGGACTACTTCTGCGTCGGTCCGTGCTGGCCGACGCCCACCAAGCCCGGCCG
>JBOHBY010000292.1:0-2719 GCA_050698635.1 Spirillospora sp. | reverse complement strand
CATCTGGTCGCGGTGGGGTCGGTCGCGGCGCGGCTCGGGCCGCCGCACGAGGGCGCGTACGGGGCGTCCAAGGCGGCGCTGACCGCGTTCTGGGAGAGCATGGCCGTCGACCTGGACGGCACCGGCGTGCAGGTGCACGTCGTCCAGCCCGCGCTGATCGCCGGGACGGAGCTGTTCACGCTCCCCGGCAACGAGGCGCCGCTCAGCGACCTGTCCGACGCGCTGCCGCCGCAGGACGTGGCCGCCGCCGTCCTGGACCTCCTCGGGAGCGGACGGTTCGAGCGGTACGTGCCCGGCTGGTTCAGCGAGATGGCGTCGGGGAAGGCCGCCGACGTCGACGCGTTCGTCGCCGGCGTCAAGGAGTGGACCCGCGACCGCCTCGAAGCCTGACGACCGCCTCGAAGCCTGACCTGGGCCGCTCGCGGCCTCGCGAGTGATAATGGTGGCGTGCGCCCCCGCCGCACGACCACCACCCCGGAGGCACGACGCATCATGGGCACCGCCGGCCGAACCGTGCGCGAATCCCTGCTGGACGCCGCCACCGACCAGCTCATGGAACGCGGCTACCGGGCCGTCCGCATGCAGGACGTCGCGGCCGCCGCCGGGGTGAGCCGCCAGACCGTCTACAACGAGTTCGGCGACAAGTGGGGCCTGGCGCAGGCGGTCGTGATCCGCCACAACGAGCGCTACCTCGACGGCATCGACGCGGTGCTGTCCGAGCACGACGACCTGTACTCGGCGGTGGTCGCCGCGGTGACGTACACGCTGGAGACGTCCGCGGACGACCGGCTGAAGAAGGCGGTGCTGACCGGCGAGGGCGGCGACGAGATGCTGCCGCTGCTCACCACCCAGGCCGAGCCGGTGCTGTTCGCCGCGAGCGACCGCATCACCGAGCACGCCCTGCGCCACTGGCCGCACCTGGACCGCGACGCCCTCACCGAGATCACCGGCGCCGCGGTGCGGCTGACGACCAGCCACATCATGCTGCCGTCCGGCCCCCCGGACGAGGTCGCCCACTTCATCGCCCGCATGGTCACCCGCTACATGGGCGTCCCGCCGAAAACCCGTGGCACCGGCTCCGGGTCCCCCGGTACGGTCTGAACCGCCTCGCGGCTGCTGAACCCGAGGAACGAGCGGCCACCGTCCGCTCCCCGCCGTCGCGCGCCCATCCGCGCGGACGGCCTCTCCCGCGCGCCCGCGGGCGCGCCCCGAAGCAGCCCGAAGGAATCGCATGTCCGCACGTCAAGATCATCGGCTCGTCCGCACGGACGAGCACTGGCTCGGCCTTCCGAACCCGCACGGCGTCCCCGCGGAGATCTGCGCGGGCGGCGACGTCCCGCTGGAGCCCGCCGCCGTGGACGAGGCGCTGTCGCTCCTCGACACCGCCGGGTGGTGTCGCGTCGCCCGTCGCGGAGTTGCGAACGCTGCTCACGGTCAAGGGCTGAACCGGGGGCGGCGCTTCTCGCGGACGGCGGAGACGCCCTCGCGGACGTCCGGGCCCGTGAAGCCGAAGAACTCCATCGCGAGGGAGGCGTCGAACGTGGGGCCGGCGAGGCGCAGCCAGTTGTTCAGGGCGTGCTTGGTGAACGACAGCGCCTCGGCCGGGCCCGCGGCGAGGCGGGCGGCGATCTCCAGGGCGCGGTCGTGGACGTCCTCGTCGTCCACGCAGAGGGAGACCAGGCCGATCCGCTCGGCCTCCTCGCCGGTGAGGACGTCGTTGAGCAGCAGGTAGTACTTCGCCTTCGCCAGCCCGCACAGCAGCGGCCAGACGATCGCGGCGTGGTCGCCGGCGGCCACGCCGAGCCGCGTGTGACCGTCGATGATCTTGGCGGTACGGCCGGCGACGGAGATGTCGGCCAGCAGCGCCACCGCGAGGCCCGCCCCGACCGCCGGGCCCTGCACCGCGCTGACCACCGGTTTCGAGCAGTTCAGCACGTTCATCACGATGTCGCGGGCCTCGCGCATGATCGTCCGGCGGGCGGTGTGGTCGCCCATCATCTCCTCGATCATGGCGAGGTCGCCGCCCGCGGAGAACGCCGTCCCCTCGCCGCGGACGAGGATCGCGCGGACGTCGTCGTCGGCGTCGGCGTCCCGCCAGATCTCCCCCAGCTCCCGGTGCCCGGTCCGGTCGACGGCGTTGAGCTTGCCGGGGGTGCTGAGCACGACGCGCAGGACGCCGTCCGCCGCCCAGTCGATCTTCAGCCGTTCATAGCCCTCGTACCGTCCGCCGCTCATGGCCGGCTCCCTCCCGTGTCCGCTCGCCGAACGCCGCGCGCAATCGTCGCACAGCGAACTCCATGGCCTCCGCGCCGGCGTCGAAGATCTCCGGAAGCAGGAAGAACGCGTGGACGACGCCGTCGAAGCGGCGCAGCTCCACCGGGACCCCGGCCGCGGCGAGGCGGCGGGCGTACGCCTCGGCCTCGTCGCGCAGGATGTCGCACTCGGCGGTGATCACGGTGGCGGGGGCGGCCCCGGCGAGGTCGCGGGCGCGCAGCGGCGCGAGCCTGGCGTCGGACGGGTCGGCGCCGCCCCGGTACAGGGCCATGAACCGGGCGAGGGTCGCGGCGTCCAGCCCGTAGCCGGTGGCGTACCGCCGCCAGCTCGGGGTGTCCATCGCCGTGTCGGTCACCGGGTAGACGAGCAGCTGGTGGGCTAAGCGGACGCCCCGGTCGCGGGCCATGAGCGCGACGGCGGCGGCGAGGTTGCCGCCCGCGCTGTC
>JBOHBY010000291.1:0-2312 GCA_050698635.1 Spirillospora sp. | reverse complement strand
ATTCCGCACACCCGTACCCAATTACTGAAAGTAATCGAACACAAGGAAAGTGTGATGACACTCACGGAGGAAAAGCCGACCGAGGCGGCGGGCCCGCCCGCGGGCTTCTTCGCCCGCGTCGCCGGGTTCGCCCATCGGCGGCGCTGGCTCGTCCTTGGGCTCTGGTTCGCCGTCGTGGCGGGGATCTGGAGCGTGGCGTCGGTGGTCGGGGACGACTACCGCAACGACAACTCGCTGCCCGGCACCGAGTCGCAGCAGGTCGCCGACCTGCTCACCGAGCACGGCTTCGGCCGGGCCGGCGACACGATGCAGATCGTGTTGAGCAACGAGGCCGGGCTGGCCGATCCGGCCACGAAGCAGCGCGTGGAGACCATGCTGGACGAGGTCGCCGCGCTGCCGAAGGTCGACCAGGTGCGCAGCCCGTACGCGGACCCGTCCGCCGTCGCGCCCGGCGGCAGGATCGGGTACGCCACCGCGGTGCTGGACATCCCGGCGGCGGAGATGACCAAGGCCGACAGCGAGATCATCTACGAGGCGGCGACGAAGGCCGCGGGCGGCGGGCTGGAGGTCGAGCTGGGCGGCCAGGCGGCCCGGCTGCTCGGCACCGGCGAGAGCGGGGCGGCCGAGGGCATCGGGCTGCTCGCCGCGCTGGTGATCCTCGTCGTGATGTTCGGCACGTTCATCGCGGCGGGGCTGCCGATCATCACGGCGGTGTTCGCCGTCGGGTCGACGCTCGGCGTGATCGTCGTGGCGTCGCGGGTGTTCACGATCGCCGACTGGACCCCGTACACGATGATCATCGTGGGCCTGGGCGTCGGCATCGACTACGCGCTGCTCGTCTTCGCCCGCTACCGGAGCGAGCTGGTGAAGGGCACACCACCGGAACGGGCGGCGGTCGCGGCGCTCGACGTCGCGGGCCGGACGGTGTTCTTCGCCGGCTGCACGGTGATCCTCGCGCTGCTCGGCCTGGTGGCACTCGGCCTCGGATCGCTACAGGGCATGGCGCTGTCGGTGGCGCTGACGGTGCTGGCGACGATGATCGCGTCCCTGACGCTGCTGCCCGCGCTGCTCGGCGTGTTCGGCAAGCGGTTCGCGCGCCAGTTCACCGAGCGGGCCGCGAAGCGCAAGGCGCAGGGGAAGGGCGACGAGGGCGCGATCTGGCGGCGCATCGGTGGCGTGGTGCAGGGCCGTCCGGTGGCGGCGCTGGTGGTGGCCGGGCTGCTGCTCAGTGCGCTCGCCCTTCCGGCGCTCGGCACCCGGTTCGGGTTCGCCGACGCGGGCAACGACCCGAGCGACTCGACCAGCCGCCAAGCCTACGACACGCTGTCGCAGGGCTTCGGCCCCGGCTTCAACGGGCCGCTCCTGCTGGTCGTGGAGGGCGGCGAGGGCGGCCCGGCGAAGGCGGGCGCGGCCGTCGCGCAGGCGCTCACGGGCGTCGAGGGCGTCAAGACGACGGGCGCGCCGATCCCCGCCCAGGACGGGAAGATCGCCACGATGCTCGTCTTCCCGACGACGTCCCCGCAGGCCGAGGAGACGACCGAACTGGTCTCCGAGCTGCGGAACGACGTCCTGCCTGGGGTGTCGTCGCGGACCGGCGCCGACGTGCTCGTCGGCGGGGCCACCGCCGCCTCCGAGGACTACTCCGCGAAGGTCGCCGACCGCATGCCGCTGTTCATGGCGATCGTCGTCGGGCTGTCGATCGTGCTGCTGATGATGGTGTTCCGCTCCGTCCTGATCCCGTTGAAGGCCGCGGTGCTGAACCTGCTGAGCATCGGCGCGGCGCTCGGGACGATGAAGCTGGTGTTCCAGGACGGGAGGTTCGGCATCGAGCCGGCGCCGATCGAGTCGTACCTGCCGGTGATGGTGTTCGCGATCGTGTTCGGGCTGTCGATGGACTACGAGATCTTCCTGGTGTCCCGGATGCGGGAGGAGTGGCTGCGCACCGGGGACGCGGCGCACGCCGTCCGGGAGGGGCTGGCCCGCACCGGGTCGGTGATCACCGCCGCCGGCGCGATCATGGTCGTCGTCTTCGGCTCGTTCATGCTCAGCCCCGAGCGGATGCTCCAGGAGACCGGCTTCGGGATGGCCGTGGCCGTCTTCGTGGACGCACTGATCATCCGCTGTCTGATCGTGCCGGCGGTGATGCGGCTGCTCGGACGGCACGCCTGGTGGTTCCCGCAGCCGCTGGCCCGCATCCTGCCCGAGATCAAGGTCGAGAAGGCCTGACCCTCCGGCACTCTCCGGCACGCTTCGGCCCGGACCGGTCCGCCCCCGGACCGGTTCGCCCTCGGGCCCGACGGTCCGGCCGCCCC
>JBOHBY010000290.1:0-1913 GCA_050698635.1 Spirillospora sp. | reverse complement strand
GCCCCGGGTCACCCCACAGCAGCCGCGCGACCCGCCGGCCCTTCTTCGCGGCCCGCGCGGCGAGCTTGGCCGGCTCGCCGCCCGCCGAGTCGATGATCTCCACGTCCGGACGGCAGTGGGACAGGATCTCCGGCGGGCAGAGCGCGCGGTTCACGACGACCGTGTCGGCGCGCTCCAGCTCGGCGGCGGCGCGGAGCGTCAGCAGGCCGGGGTCGCCGGGCCCCATCCCGATGATCACGACGCCGTGCGCCGTGCCGTTCGTCGTGGTGCTGTTCACGGTGCCGTTCTTCACGCTGCTGCTCTTCGCGGTGGTGCGTTCTTCGGTGCTGCGTTCTTCGGTGCTGCGTTCTTCGGTGGTGCGTTCTTCGGTTCTGCTCTTCGCGGCGGGGCTCAAGCGCGCTCCCCCATCAACTGGTCGGCCCCCTGCGCGAGCAGCCGGTCCGCGAGATCGCGTCCGAGCCGCTCCGCGGCGTCCGGGTGGCCGCTGGTGGACAGCCTCACCTGCCGGGTTCCGTCGTAGGCCACGACGGTCGCCGTCAGATGGAGCTTTTCATCTACTTCGGCAGCGTACGTCCCCACGGGCGCGGAGCAACCCGCCTCCAGCACGGCCAGGACCGTCCGCTCCGCCGTGACGGCCCGCCTGGTCGCGCCGTCGTCGACCGTTCCAAGCAGGGCGAGCAGGTCGGCGCGGTCGGCCCGGCATTCGAGCGCGAGCGCGCCCTGCCCGGGGGCGGGCAGCATCTGGTCCGGCTCGAAGACCTCGGCGACCGCGTCCAGCCGGTCGATCCGCTTCAGGCCCGCGTGCGCGAGGACGACGGCGTCCAACTCCCCGCCCGTGACCTTGCGGAGCCGGGTGTCGGCGTTGCCGCGGATCGGGACGACCTCCAGGTCGGGACGCATCGCGCGCAGCTGCGCGACCCGGCGCGGCGACCCGGTCCCGATGCGCGCCCCGCGCCGCAGGTCGGCGAGCTTCGCCGGACCGCACAGGGCGTCGCGGGGGTCGTCGCGGTGGGGGGTCGCGGCGAGCGCGATCCCCGGCGTCGCGGACGTCGGCAGGTCCTTCAGCGAGTGCACGGCGAAGTCCACCTCACCGGACAGGATCTCGTCGCGGAGGGCGTTGACGAAGACCCCCGTCCCGCCGATCTGGGCGAGCAGGGCCTTGGAGACATCACCCTGCGTGGTTACCCCGACCAGCTCCACGGCATGCCCGGTCAGCCGGGTCAACGCGTCCGCGACCTGCTGCGACTGGGTCATCGCCATCAGGCTCTTGCGGGTGCCCAGCCTTAGCGGCTCCCCGTCCCCGACGCTCGTTTCCCCGCTCATTCTTGCTCCTCGTGGGGGGCGACCCCCCAACGCCCCCCGGTTCGCTTCGCTCATTCTTGGTCTCCTTCACGCCCAGCCGCCACGGCGCGGGCCGTTACAGCCCGGACGTTCGCGGCCTGCGCGTTCACCGTCTCCGCGCTGACGCCGCGGATGCTCTCGTCCGCCGCGGGCATGGTGCTCACGCAGTCGGCCTCGGCGCACATCGGGTCCACCGTACGGGCGGAGCCCCGCCACGCGCCCGCTGCCTCGTCGTCCCGCATGTCGCCGTCCCGCATGTCGGTCCCGCGCGGATCGGTCCCGCGCGGATCGGTGTCGCGGATGTCGGCGCGGGCGACCGCCTCCGGGGCCTTCGGGTCCAGGTCGAACAGCTCGCGCAGCGCGTCGGCGTAGGAGTCGCCGCCCGGCGCCGACGCCAGCTCCTTGACCCGGACGGTCGGCGCGTGGAGGAGTTTGTCGACCACGCGCCGGACGGTCTGCTCGATCTCCTTGCGGGCCCGGCCGTCGATCTCGGGCACCCGCCCGGCGAGCCTGGCCAGCTCGGCGTCCACGACGCCCGCGGCCTTGCTGCGCAGCGCGACGACCGTCGGGGC
>JBOHBY010000289.1:0-3414 GCA_050698635.1 Spirillospora sp. | reverse complement strand
CTCCGGCACCGCCCGCGACGCGGCGGTCGTGGGCCGGCTCGGGCGGGGCCTGACGGTCGTAGCCGTTGTCGTAGCCGCCGTCATAACCGTTGTCGTAGCCGTCGTTGTACCCGTAGCCGTCGGGGGCGCCCATATCGTCCTGCGGTGGCGGTGGGACTCCTCTGCGGCCGCGCGGCTGCTGCGGTTCGTCGTCCATCCAGTCGTCGTCGTCGCGTCCCGCCCTGCTGGCCCGCAGGCCCAGGGCCACGAGGACGACCACGAGGACCACGACCACAATGAGGCCGAAGACCACGATGTAAGAAGTCATGCCACCACCCAATGCCTTGGCCCGGCGAGAGTCTCCGGCGCGGACCCGCGATCCGTACCGGCGGTCGCCGGTGGCCGGTCGTCCTCGGGAGTCCGCCGGCCCGGCTTAGCCCGATTCTGTCCGACCGCTATGACCGTTGTCACACCCTTCGCGCACATTTGCCCTCACACGGCGCGTGCCGATCGGCCGGTCGCGGCCATCGACACGCCCCTGTCAGCTTCAGCCCCCCGGTGGGGTCCGCCCTGACCCGGTGCTCTGAGGCTCCACGGTCAACGCGCCTACTAGCCGCCGAAGTTCCCGGTGATCCGTCCCCGTCCCACCGTGTGCTCGGCGATGGCGGGCAGTGAGTCCTTCAGTGCCGCGCCGTTGGTGAATGGTGCCGGATCGTCCAGCGCGTAGATGGTGAACCGGTACCGGTGCCGTTCTCCCTTGCGCGGGCACGGCGGTGCGTAGCCCGCCTTCTTGTCCGTGGTCAACCCTTCGACGGTCTTGTCCAGACTTGCTCCCTCGACGAGTTCGTTCACCGTCCCGTCGATGCCCGCGATCACCCAGTGGACGTAGGCGCCACCGGACGCGTCCGGGTCGTCCATGACGATCGCGTACGACCTCGTCCCCGCCGGCGTGCCCGACCACCGCAGCGGCGGGGTCCTGCCCTGCCCGCCAGGGTACGTCGTGCAGCCGTATCTCGGGGGCAAGTCGCGCCCATCGCGGAAGACGGGGCTGGTCACGGTGAACCATTCCGACAGCTCGGCGCTCTTGTTCTGCGGCTGGCCGATCAGCCCGCACCCGCCCACGGTCCCGGCGAGGGCGATCATGCCCGCCGCGGCCGTGATCGGACGCCGGTCTCTGCTCATCATCGATTCGCTCCCGGGCGAGATCGTACGCCGCGCGCCGCCGGAACGCCGTCATCTCGGCGCCGCGGCCCGGCAGCATGCATCACGCCGCCGGCGCCCCCTTCCTGGTCCGCCCCAACGATAGGGCTTCGCGGGGAGTGGAACGCGCCTTTCGTCCCGCCCGGCGGCGGCGTTCGGCACAGGGGACCTGTGACGTTGATCATGCGTGCTTTGCCTGGTTTAGGTCCAAAATCGGGAAGGAGTGGCGTGTTTCACAGCGTCACCGGCCTCCTTCTTTGCCGTGAGGGGAAATTCTCTTGTTCTTCCCATGGTTGTCGTTGGTGACCAGCACGATCATGAGGTAGCTTGTGAATGTCTTCACAAGCCGACCGTGACATTGGAGGCCGCAATGGCCAGGACCGCCGAGGGGACCCCTGGCGCTCCCCACATCCTCATCGTGGGTGGCGGCTATGTGGGCATGTACACCGCCCTGCGCCTGCAGAAGAAACTGAAGCGCGAGCTCAGGCGGGGCGAGGTCAAGGTCACCGTCGTGGACCCCAACTCGTACATGACGTACCAGCCGTTCCTTCCCGAGGCCGCCGCCGGGAACATCTCCCCGCGGCACGTCGTCGTCCCGCTCCGCCGGGTGCTGCCGAAGTGCACCGTCCGCAAGGCGCGGGTCACCGAGCTGAACCACGACGAGGGCTGGGCGATCGTCCAGCCGCTGGCCGGTCCGCCGGAGCGGATCACCTACGACTACCTGGTCATGGCCGCGGGCGCGGTGCCGCGGCTGCTGCCGATCCCCGGGCTCGCCGAGAACGGCATCAGCCTGAAGACGGTCGGCGAGGCCATCCACCTGCGCAACCACGTCCTGGAGCAGCTGGAGATCGCCGAGTCGACCAACGACCCCGAGATGCGCCGCAAGGCGCTGACCTTCGTGTTCGTCGGCGGCGGGTTCGCCGGCGTCGAGGCGGTCGCCGAGCTTGAGGACATGACCCGCGACGCCACCAGGTACATGCGCAAGGTCACCCCGCAGGACCTGCGGTTCATGCTCGTCGAGGCGACCGACCGCATCCTGCCCGAGGTCGGCCCCGACATGGGCCGGTGGACGGCCGAGCAGCTGCGCGGCCGCGGCATCGCCGTGAAGATGAACACCCTGCTGAAGTCGGCCGTCGGCGGGCAGATCGAACTGTCGGACGGCAGCGGCTTCAAGGCGGGGACGCTGGTGTGGAACGCGGGCGTCAAGGCGTCGCCGGTCGTCCGGCAGGGCGACCTGCCCGTGGACGAGAAGGGCCGCGTCAAGGGCACCGAATTCCTGACCATCGAGGGCCTCGTGCGCGCGTTCACCGCCGGTGACAACGCCGCGATCCCCGACCTGACGCAGGACGGCGAGTACTGCCCGCCGAACGCGCAGCACGCCGTCCGGCAGGCCAAGGTGCTCGGCGACAACATCGTCCGGTCGCTGCGCGGCAAGACGCTCAAGCCGTACGTGCACGGCAACCTCGGCACCGTCGCCGGGCTCGGCCTGCACAAGGGCGTGGCCAACCCGCTCGGCTTCAAGCTCAAGGGCTGGCCCGCGTGGTTCTTCCACCGGACCTACCACGGCGCGATGGTCCCGACGTTCAATCGCAAGATCCGCGTCGTGGCGGACTGGACGCTCGCGCTGTTCCTCAAGCGCGAGACCGTCTCGCTCGCCACCGTCGAGCAGCCGCGCGCCGACTTCGAGCTCGCCGCCCTGGACGACGCCAGGGCCAAGGCCAAGATCGCCGAAGCCGCGGAACCCACCGAGACCGCGGAGCCCACCGAGACCGCGGCCTGACCACCTTTTGGGCAAGACGCCCCGGCGGCCGGTCACCCGGCCACCGGGGCGTTTCGCCGTCGGGGAGAATCGGTCCGTGCGAATCGGGATGCTCGGCCCGCTGGACGTGGTCGCGGACGGCGGCGCGCGCGTCGAGATCGGCGGCGCCCGGCTGCGGGTCCTGCTGACCCTGCTGGCGCTCGACCCCGGCACGCCGATCCCCGCCGAGCGGATCATCGACGGGCTCTGGGAGGACGGCGTCCCGCGCGGCGCGCCGAACGCGTTGCAGTCGCTCGTCTCGCGGCTGCGCGCCGCGATCGGCCGGGACCTGATCGAGTCGCGGCCCGGCGCGTACCGGCTCGCCCTGCCGCGCGAGGACGTCGACGTCCACGACTTCGAGGCGCGGGTACGGGACGCCCGCCGCGCCGGCACGCCGGACGCTCGGGCGTCCGGGCTCCGCGCGGCCCTCGCCCTCT
>JBOHBY010000288.1:0-4353 GCA_050698635.1 Spirillospora sp. | reverse complement strand
GGCAGGGACACGCCGACGGCGCCGAGGCTGCCGGGCAGCGCGCCGAGCGCGTCCTGGATCTCGGCCGGATCGGCGGGCCTGAGCGCGGCGGCGCCCGTCGCGTCCGCGAGCTTCCGCTCGTTCAGCGGGTGATCGCCGCGCAGGAGGACGAGCGTCAGCGTCCCGTCCAGGATGTAGACGAGCGTCTTGATCTGGCGGTCGGCGGGCGCGTCGAACGCCACCAGGTCTTCGATGGTGCGGACGCCCGGGGTGTCGAAGCGCTCGGGGGACGGCAGGCCGGGGACGTCGGCGGCGGGCGCCGACACGGACGTCGCACACTCGATGTCGGCCGCATAACCGCAGCCCGCGCAGCGGACGACCAGATCTTCACCGACGTCGGACGGGCTCATGAACTCGGTCGACCCGGCCCCGCCCAACGTCCCGCCGGCCGCCTCGCACGGCAGCACCGGGATGCCGAGCCGCTCGAAGATCCGCGCGTAGGCGCCGTGGAAGGCGTCGAACGACGCGTCCAGCCCTGGACGGTCGATGTCGAAGCTGTAGGCGTCCTTCAAGGTGAACTCGCGGGTGCGCATGAGGCCGCCCTTGGGACGCGGCTCGTTCCGGAACGTCGTCTGGAACTGGAACCAGCGCTGCGGAAGCTGCCGGTAGGAGTTCAGCTCGCGGGCGACCGTCGCGAAGATCTCGGAGCGCCGCGACGGCTCGGCCGGGTGCGGTGCGGGCAGCAGCATCTCCTGCGCGCCGATCGCGTCCAGCTCCGCCCGCACGATACCGATGATCTTCGCGCGGACGCGGACGGCGAGCGGAAGCAGCGTGTAGTGGCCCGGGGCGAGGCGCCGGACGTAGCCCGCGCGGAGCAGCAGCCGGTCGCTCGGCGCGTCCGCCTCGGCCGGATCGTCGCGGAGGGTGGGCGCGAACATCTGGGACCAGCGCATCACGCGAGGGTAGCGAAGGGCCCGTGCGCGGCTTGAAGGGCCCGTGCGCGGGTTGAAGGGCCGGTGAGCGGGCTAAAGCGTTCGTGACGCGTCCCGGCAGTCAGTACCCTGATGGCCGTGAGCCGAGAAGGTGTGACGCCGCAGAGCGAGGATTTCTCCGCCTGGTACAACGAGCTGGTCGTGCAGTCCCAGCTCGTCGACCGTGGACCCGTGCGCGGCACGATGGTCATCCGACCGTACGGCTACCGGGTGTGGGAGCTGCTCCAGGCCGACCTGGACCGGCGGATCAAGGACGCGGGGCACGACAACGCGTGCTTCCCGATGCTCATCCCGGAGTCCTACCTCAAGCGCGAGGCCGAGCACGTCGAGGGGTTCTCCCCGGAGCTGGCCGTCGTGACGCACGCGGGCGGCAAGGAGCTGGACGAGCCGCTGGTCCTGCGGCCGACGTCCGAGACCGTCATCGGCGAGTACATGGCCAAGTGGATCGACTCGCACCGCGACCTTCCGCTGCTGCTGAACCAGTGGGCGAACGTCGTCCGCTGGGAGATGCGTCCCCGGCTGTTCCTGCGGACGACCGAGTTCCTCTGGCAGGAGGGCCACACCGCGCACGCCGACGAAGACGACGCGATGCGCGAGACGATGTGGGCGCTGGACGCCTACGCGGGCGTCGCGCAGGAGCTCGCGGCGATGCCGGTCGTGGCGGGGGAGAAGACGCCGGGCGAGCGGTTCGCCGGTGCGGTCCGCACGTACACGATCGAGGTCATGATGCGCGACGGCCGGGCCTTGCAGGCCGGGACGTCGCACTACCTCGGCACCAACTTCGCCAAGGCCTTCGAGATCCAGTACCAGGACGAGGCGGGCAAACTGACGCTCGCGCACACAACGTCCTGGGGGATGAGCACCCGCATGCTCGGCGGCGTCGTCATGACGCACGGCGACGACAAGGGGCTCGTCCTGCCGCCGCGGCTCGCGCCGTACCAGGTCGTGATCGTCCCGATCGGGCGCAAGGAGCAGGGCGAGCAGGCAGCGGCCGAGGCCCGCGGGCTCGGCGCGGCGATCAAGGCGATGGGCATCCGCGTCCACGTGGACGACAACCGCCCGCAGCTCTCGCCCGGGTTCAAGTACAACGAGTGGGAGATGCGCGGCGTCCCGGTCCGGATCGAGCTCGGCAAGCGCGACATCGAGGCCGGGGTGGCGACGCTGGTCCGGCGGCTGCCGACCGTCGAGGGGCAGGGCAAGGAGCAGATCCCGCTGGAGAAGCTGCCCGAGCTGCTGCCCGGCATCCTCGCCGACTTCCAGGCGTTCCTGCTGGCCAGGGCCGAGCGGTTCCGCGAGGACAACACCGCCTCCGTGGACGGCTGGGACGCGTTCACCGCGCAGGTCGCGACCGGGTGGGCGCGCGCGTTCCACTGCGGCGACGCCGAGTGCGAGGACGACATCAAGGCCGAGACCGCCGCGACGCCCAGGGTCATCCCGGCCGGCGCGCCCGAGGAGACGGGCGTGTGCGTGAAGTGCGGGCGTCCGTCCGCCTACGGCAAGCGCGTCATCTTCGGCCGCGCCTACTGACGCGATCCCCGGGCGTAACCCCGGTCCCTGGCCGCGCGGGGCACGGTCAGGAACCGGGGTGGATCAGGGCCCGGACGGGGTCAGGGGTCCTTGCCGGACGGGGTCAGGGGTCGCCGCCGTCCGGGTGGCGGCCGGCCGCGGTCAGCCGCGTCAGGTAGGGCTGGACGAACCACGCCCACCCGCACAGCACCAGGACGATCACGACCGTGGCGGCCGTCAGCGCCGCCTCGTCCTCCAGCGACGCGACGATCAGCGCGGTGGCGGCGGTGATCGAGACGGCGAGCGCGAACGCGCCGAGGATCCCGAACCGGTTCGCGCGCCGGATCAGCAGCGCCTTCTGCCCGAGCCGGAACAGGATCCGGTGCTGGAACACCGGCGCGATGAAGCAGATGGACGCGACCGCCGCGCCGAACAGCGCGATGTAGAACAGCGGCAGGCCGGGTCCGTCGACCTTGTCGAAACCGGCGGCGAACGGCACGGTCAGCAGGAACGCGAACAGCACCTGCACGCCGGTCACCGCGACGCGGAACCCCTGGAGGAGCTCCATCAGCTGCCGGTCGAGCCGCTCGTACTGCGTCTCGTGGCGCTGCCTGCCCAGCGGCCCGCCCCCCGGCCGCCCCCCGGCCTGCCCGGCGGTCTGCCCCTCCGGTCTGTCCGCGGGATCGACGTCCATGAAAACGGCATACCCCGCAAAAGGGTCATCAGTCAGGAAAGGGACGGCGGCTCCACGCGGAGCGCGAGCATCGACACGTCGTCGCGCAGGTCACCGTCGCAGAAATCCATCAGCGCCCGCTCCACCCCGGCCAGCATTCCCTGTGGCGTGTCGCCCGCGTGCGCGGCCAGCGCCTCCATCAGGCGTTCCTGGCCGAACTCCTGCCGCTGCATGTCGCACGCCTCAAGGACGCCGTCCGAGTGCAGGAAGAGCGTGTCGCCGACGGTGAGGTCGACGCTGTCGAGGCCGGCCTCGAAGTCCTCGAACAGGCCGAGCGGGACACCGCCCCGCGACGCCGACCTGATCACCCCGTCGGCGCGGACCACGACCGCCGGGGGGTGGCCCGCCGTGCCCAGCGACACGATGATCTTCTCGGTCTCCATCGTCAGCCCGGCCATCACGGCGGTGACGAACCGGTCCTCGTCCAGCAGCGCCTCGTTCACGATGCCGAGGACGTCCCCCGGACGCGCCTTCCACCGCGACGCCAGCCGCGCGCAGTGCCGCGCCGCCGCCGTCACCGCCGCCGCGTCCTCGCCCTTGCCGCACACGTCGCCGAGGATCAGGCCCCAGCCGTTCTCGGTGCGGAACACGTCGTAGAAGTCGCCGCCGACCTCCGAGCCGTGCGTCGAGGCCAGGTACTTCGCCGCCACGCTCACGCCCGGGATGGACGGCAGCGACTTCGGCAGCAGCCCCGCCTGCAGCGTCTCGGCGACCTCGGCGCGGCGCCGGTACAGCCGCGCCGCCCTGATCACCAGCGCCAGGTACCGGCCGAGGCGCTGCACGACCCCGAGGTCCATCAGGTCGAACGGGCCGTACTCGCCGCTGGCCGCCAGCGTGATCGTCCCGATGGCGCGGTCGCCGTCCTCGACCGGGACGCTCAGCACCGACGTCGCGCCGATCCGGCCGCAGACGGGATGGCCGTCCGGCCCGACGCCGAGGACGTCGAGGTTCTCCACATGCGGCCGCAGCGCGCTCTGCCTGGTCACGAACACGGTGTGCGGGAGCGTGCCCTCGGCCGGGTCGACCTCCTCCAGCGTCCGCGCCGCCTCCACGGAACGCTCGTCCTCCGGCCCGATCACGACCTGCCGGCGCAGCAGCGGCGCCGCGCGCGACGCGGCCCCCGCCACGTGCACGCCGCCGATG
>JBOHBY010000287.1:0-1509 GCA_050698635.1 Spirillospora sp. | reverse complement strand
GTAGGCCGTGCCGCGCTAGGGCGGTGCGGACGATCTCGATCTTGTGGGCGTGGGTGGCGTCGTCGATTCCGGTCCCGCGGCCGGTGACCCGCTCGGGGGCCAGGCCGGTGAACGCGGCGATCAGCGCGGCGGACGCGGTGGTGTTGGCGATGCCCATGTCCCCGGTGATCAGGCAGCGGGCTCCGTCCGTGACGAGGTCGCGGGCCACCTCGATGCCGGTGGTGACGGCGCGGCGGGCCTCGTCCGTGGTCATCGCGGGGCCGAGGGTGAGGTCGGCGGTGCCGGGCGCGATCTTGCGGCGGAGCAGGCCGGGGGCCGGTCCGAGGTCGGCGGCGACGCCGATGTCGACGACGCTGACCTCCGCGCCGACCTGGGCGGCGAACGCGTTGACGACGGCGCCGCCCGCCAGGAAGTTGGCCACCATCTGCGCGGTGACCTCCTGCGGCCACGGCGTGACGCCCTGCGCGTGGACGCCGTGGTCGGCGGCGAACACGGCGACGGCGGCGGGCTCGGGAAGCGGCGGCGGACACTGCCCGGCGAGCCCTGCCAGCCGTACCGACACCTCTTCCAGTACGCCGAGCGACCCGGGCGGCTTGGTGAGACGTGCCTGGTGGTCGCGGGCGTCCTGCATGGCTGTTTCGTCCAGCGGCGCTATGGCGGCGATGGTCTCGTCGATCAGGTCCACGGTGTCCCCTTTCAAATGCCCAGTTCGCCTAGCACGTCCAGGAGGGCGTTGTTGGACGTCCGGTCGCGGACGGCGACACGTAGCCAATCTGAGCCGAGCCCTGGGAACGTGTCGCCGCGCCTGACCGCGTAGCCGCGCTGCCTTAGCAAGGCCCTGATGCCGAGGGCGTCGGGGACGCGCAGGCATAGGAACGACGCTCGCGCTTCAGGGACGACGTAGAGGCCGCGTGCGGTGAGTTCCCCGGCCAACCGGTCCCGTTCGGTGGCGAGGGCGACGGCCCACGCGTCGGCTTCTGCGACGGCCTCCGGAGTGGAGCACGCTTCGATGGCGACGAGCGCGGGCGTGGACACCGGCCAGAGCGGTTGTGCCTCGGCGAGCCGTCCGATCAGGTGGGGGTCGGCCAGGACGTAGCCAGCGCGCAGCCCGGCGAGACCCCACGTCTTGGTGAGGGAGCGGATGACGGCGACGCCGGTGGGCAGCCTCCCGGCCAGGGTCTCCGGCTCGCCGGGGACGCAGTCCATGAACGCCTCGTCGACGACGACCGTCCGGCCGGGCGCGGCCAGCGCGGCGACGGCGGCGGCCGGGTGCAGCACCGAGGTCGGGTTCGTCGGGTTGCCGATCACGACGAGGTCGGCGTCGCCGGGAATCGCGGCGGGGTCGAGGGCGAAGTCCTTGCCGAGGATCACCCGTTCCACGGGGTGCCCGGCGGCCTGCAGCGCGGCCTCCGGCTCGGTGAACTGCGGGTGCACGACCACCGCCCGGCGCGGCGCGAGCACCCGCGCGAGCAGGACGAACGCCTCCGCCGCGCCGGCGGTGAGCAGCAC
>JBOHBY010000286.1:0-2468 GCA_050698635.1 Spirillospora sp. | reverse complement strand
GGCCAGATCCGGGGCGGTCTCGGGCGGCCGGTCCGCCCAGAGGCGGGCGGCGAGCTCACCGGGGGTCAGCGATCCGCCGGGGGCGAGGAGCAGCGCCGCGAGCGCCAGCCGGTCCTGCGGCCTGCCGAGGGCGACGGGCCGCCCCCGCACGCTCGCCTCGACGTTGCCGAGCAGGCGGAATTCCATTTCGTCGCCAGGCACCACCATGGCCCACCCCACGAATTCAGTTCACCAGTGATCCGGACGCGTTAACCGCGCGCCGACCGCACTTACCGGAGGCCGTACCGGAAGACGTACCGGGAACCGGACCGCTTCCTTTACCGCCTTTCTTACCGGCCCCTTTTCGCATGCTTGAAGCAGAAAGAGCAAGGCACCGTCGATCGAAGAGAGGACGACAATGAACGCGCTGCACAAGCTCATCAAGGAGGCCCGCTGGACCAAGAGCTCGCTCAGCGAGGGCGCCGACGACTGCGTCGAGGCGAGCCTGCTGACGGCCGTGGTCCTGCGCGACTCCAAGGACCCGGACGGTCCGTCGCTGGTGTTCACCGTCGCGGAGTGGGTCGCGTTCCTCGCGGGCGCCCGGCTGGGTGAGTTCGACCTCGCCCGGCTCGGCGACGCCGTGGGCTGACCCGCCGGTGTGGGGGGTGCCGGGACGTGTGGTCCCGGCGCCCCCCGTGCGCACGTGCTGGAAGCCCTCGTCACGCGTCCTCCTCCTGCATCGTGGTCGCGAGGTGGGCGAGGAAGGCGCGGGCGTCGTCGCCGAACAGGGCCATCCGCGAGATCAGTGCCCAGCGGCGCCGGTACAGCGCGACGTCCTCGGGTCCGGTGACGCTCAGCTTGGCGTGCGCCGCCTCGACCGTGACCTGCGCCTCGTCCTCCACGCCGCCGTAGGCGATGACGAACCCGTGGGAGAGGTAGGTGAGCGCCTCGGCGTCGCTCGGTACGACCCCGATGCGCACGTTCTCCAGCGTGCTCAGCGAGGCGACGCGGTCGAGCTGCGCCCGCAGCAGGCGGGCGGGGCCGGGCCGCCAGCGCAGCGCCGCCTCGGTGATCACGAACTCGAACCGCCGTTCGTCCTGGTAGAGGGCGAGCTGGCGGTTCAGCCTGCTGGCGACGGCGGCGGCCAGCTCCGCCTCGCCGTAGGGGACCTCGTCGAAGAGCGCGAAGACCCGGCGCGCGTACTCGGCGGTCTGCAGGAGGCCCGGCACGACCGACGGCTGGAAGGTCTGCGACCTGCTGGTCCGGTTCTCCCGGTCGAGCACCTGGTCCTGGAGGTGCGGCCGGCCGCGCAGCGCGGTGCGCCAGGCGCTCACCTCGGTGAAGGCGGCCTCGGTGAGCGCCACCAGCCGCCGCGCGGACTCTTCGGAGGCGTCCATCGCGGCCGCCCATCCGGTGACCTCGGGCAGGGACGGCATCGTCGCGCCCGACTCGATCCGGGAGACCTTCGACTGGCTGATGCCGAGCCGCTGGGCGAGGTCGCGCCCGGACAGGCCCGACAGCGCGCGCATCCGCCGCAGCTCGGCGGCGAGCCGCTCGCGGGTGCTCCGCGCCTCGTCCTGGTGATCGCTGGCCGTGACCATCCGGTTCGATCCTCCTCGCGCCCGGAGACGCGCGTGTGCGATGCAGAATGAGTCAGATTGACCTAGAATGATGCCAAGCGTCCGCGAGCCGCGTCAAGCCGTGCCGGCCGGCCGCACTTTCAAGATCGTGAATTGGCCGCGCCGGGAGTTCCGCACCGGCCGCGCCAGAGAATGTCAGGAAATCGCAGCGCTCACTCCGATTTCCAGGGAAAAGGTAGCGGTCACCGACAGAAGAGGTGAGCTTCAGTGCGCGACGCCCCGATCTCCGCGGCCCGGATCTCCGCGCGCCCGGACGGCCAGCGCGCCATCGTCACGTGCGACATCGTCGGCTTCGGCGCACGGCGCGGGGACGTCCAGCGGTATCTCCGCGAGCAGCTCTACGCGCGCACGAGCGCGGCCCTCGACTCGACCGGCATTCCCTTCGACGAGTGCTACCACGAGGACCGGGGCGACGGGCTGCTCCTCGTCCCGCCGTCCCGTTCGTCGGTGGAGGGCCTGGTCACGGGCACCGTCGAACGGCTGGGAGAGGAGATCCGGCGTCAGCACAAGGTGGCGCGTCCCGGCGCGCGGATGCGGTTACGCGTGGCGCTCGATTTCGGGCACGTCCAGCCCGACCATTACGGCGTGCACGGCGGCGCGGTGATCCGGGCCTTCCGGCTGCTGGACGCGCCCCTCTTCAAGCGGCGTGTCCAGGAGTCGCGCGCACGCCTGTCGGTGATCCTCTCGGACCGGCTCTACGCGGACGTCGTCGGGCCCGACATGGGGGGTTCGGATCCGTCCGAGTACGAGCGGCTCCGCATCAGGTCGAAGGAGACGAAGACCTGGGCCTGGGTGCGGCTCTTCGGCGTCCCGCCGGGCCGCGCGGCCGGGCCCGGCCTCGCCTTCGAG
>JBOHBY010000285.1:0-4543 GCA_050698635.1 Spirillospora sp. | reverse complement strand
CGTCGGCACCGCTGTGAGCGGCGAGGCGGGACGGCTCGCCCGCGCGACGATCACCCGCAGCCCGCGCCGGGTGTCGTCGGCGGCGTCGTCGCTCATGCTCGGCGTCGCGCTCGTGTCCGCCACGGCGATGATGGTCCTGTCGGTGAACGACCGGTTCGACACCGCGGGCAAGGAGGTGATGGTGGCCGAGCACGCCATCGCCACGAAGGAGAAGACGTCGGGCGGCCAGGCGCCGCTGCCCGCCGACACCGCCGCCAAGGCCGCCGCGGCACCGGGCGTGTCCCGCGCGGTGGCGCTGACCGGAACGTCCGCGGAGCTCGTCGACCCGCCGCCGAAGCGGCCCTCGCCCGAGGAACCGCCCGAACCGGTGCTGCTCGACGTGACCGGCGCCGACCCGGCGGCGCTGCCGTCCGTCCTGGACCTCGGCGGGAACCTGCGGCCGCTGCGCCCCGGCGAGATCGGCATCACCTCGACGATCATGAAGGCGAACAAGCTGGAGAAGGGGCGGCGGGTGATGGTCCGCGGCCCGAGCGGCAAGGTCGCGCTGACCGTCGCCGGGGCCTACCACGACCCGTCCCACCTGTTCGCCGACCAGGCGCTGGTGTCCCCGGCGACCATGGACCGGCTGGACCCGGGCGCGGCCACGCGGGCCGTGCTCGTCCGCGGCGGCACCGAGGACGACCTGGCGCGCGCGGTCGCGGACGTGCCGGGCGCGCAGGTCCTCGACAAGTCCGGGTACGTCAGGACGGCGGCGAAGGCGATGACCAACGGGGTCAGGGTGATCTACGGGTTCATCGGGATGGCGCTCGTCCTGGCCCTGTTCGGCATGGCGACGACGGTGTCGATGAGCGTCGGGGAACGGACCCGCGAGTTCGGGCTGCTCGGCGCCGTCGGCGCCACCGCCGCGCAGATCCGGTCGGTGGTGCGCTGGGAGGCGGCGACGGTCGTCCTGCTCGGCACGCTCCTCGGGCTCGGCACCGCGCTCGGGACCGCCGTCCTGATGCACGTCGGGACGGGCAGCTCGTTCCTGGCGCCGAGCCCGCCGTGGTGGCTGTTCGCCGTGGTCATCGTGGGCGCGGCGGCCGTCACGCTGGCGACGTCCGCCCTCCCGGCCCGGCGCGCGGCGGCCGTGCCCGTCCTTGAGGCGGCCAAGGCCGAGTGAACCGGGCGGGGTGTCTAACTGTAGGCGCCCCGGCGGTGGCAACCCGTGAGGTGGTCGTCTACGAGGCCGCAGGCCTGCATGAGGGCGTAGGCGGTGGTGGGGCCGACGAAGCGGAAGCCGTGCTTCTTCAGCTCCTTGGCCAGGGCCTTCGACCCGTCGGTGGACGCCGGGACGTCGGCCATGTCGGCGTACGCGGGCGCGCCGGGGTCGGCGTAGCGCCAGGCGGTGGCGGCGAGGCCGCCGGGGAGGTCGAGTGCGGCGCGGGCGTTGGCGATGGACGCCTCGATCTTGGCCCGGTTGCGGACGATCGACGCGTCGCCCAACAGCCGCTCGACGTCACCCGGCCCGAACGCGGCGACCTTCTCGGGGTCGAACCCGTGGAAGGCGGCCCGGAACGCCTCGCGCTTGCGGAGGATCGTCAGCCACGACAGCCCGGACTGGAACGCCTCCAGGCACAGCTTCTCGTACAGGCCCGGGTCGTCGCGGACGGGACGCCCCCACTCGTCGTCGTGGTAGGCGACGTAGTCGGGCGCCGACAGGCCCCAGGGGCAGCGGGCGAGGCCGTCCTCGCCCAGAATCGCGGTGCTCACCCGCCCGTTCTACCTCACGCCTCCGACAGCGCGGCGAGACGGCGGAGCCCGAGCCGCATGACCGCCCGCACGACGGGACCGGCGGCGACCCAGCCGAGGGGGCCGAGAGGCCCGAGCGGGAGGTCGAGGCGCTCGGCCCAGACGATGCGGGTCCCGGACGGGTCGGGGACGACCTTGAACCAGGCCCTGCCGCGCACGAGCCGTCCGGTGTGCCGGACGGCGACATGGTCGCCGGGCCGCCAGCCGGTGATCACCATCGTGTCGAGGAAGCCGACCGGGCCGACGCCCGTCCACGCGCGCAGCTCCTCGCCGACGTCACGGCCGCCCTCCGCGCTGGTGAACGGCATCCACTCCGCGTGCCGGGGCCAGTCGGTCAGGACCTCGAAGACGCGGTCGGGGGTCGCTGTCGAGAGCGCCTCGGCGCGGACGGCGACGCTGCTCACGGGCGTTCCTCCGTCGCGGGGCCCACCGGCTCGTCCTCGCGCTCGACGTCGGTTTCGGCTTTGGTGAGCGAGGGTGGGGCGTCGCCGTTCGTGGGCGGTTCGTCCAGGACGGTCGGGTCCTCCAGGCCGTGCAGGGCTCCGATCGAGCCCGAGCCGTGGCGCAGCTCGTAGAGCTGGTGTTCGAGGACGGCGACCCGCGCGTCGCGTTCGGACAGCGCATGGGTCACGCGGCGCAGCGCCTCGTCCATCACGTGCGGCTGGTAGCCCCAGAACGTGCGCGGGAACCGCATGCGGGCGACGTCCGGGCCGGTGATCGTACGGCCGTCGGCGCCGAGCGGGAGCCGCGGATAGTCGGGATGGGTCTCGGCCAGTTCGCCGCCCCTGCCCATGGCGAGGAGCACGACGGCGCCCAGCACCGCCATGCCGGCCAGGACGAGAACCACGATCACGCGCACGCTCCGATCTGCCTGACGTCCCCTGTGAAGGACGATTCCCGAACCCAGATCGTGCCACGCTTTGGACATGGACGTGCGAGAGCGGAAGGAGGCGGTACTCGTCACGCTGGAGACGGACGCGCGGGAGCCCGATCCCGGGTTGCTCGCCGCGGCGTCCGTCTACGCGTGGTTGGGCGTCGCGGTGTTCCGCGTGCCCGATTCTCAGGCGGACGGCGTCCAGCAGGTGCTGGACATGGTGGCGTCCATCCAGGGCGCCCGGCCGCCCGCCGTCGCCCGCCGCGGCCTGGCCTGACCGCCGCCCGGCCCGACCGCGGGTTCCACTAACCGCGCAGGCGGTGCCAGGGGCCGGTGATCGCGAACGTGGCGCCCGGGTCGGACTGCCGGTTGGCGAACAGGACGCGGCCGTCCGGCGAGAAGGTCACCCCCGTGAACTCGCTGCCGTTGAGGGCGTTGCGGGCCATCGCGAACGGCTTGTTCTTGCGCGTGGTGCCGACGAGGTACTGCTCGCCGTCACCGTCCTCGGCCAGGATCACGCCGCCGCCGTACGGGGAGACGGTGATGTTGTCCGGGCCGTCGAACCGGCCGCCCGGCTTGAAGATGAGCTGGAGCTCGATCTCGTTGCGGCGCGGGTCGAAGGTCCAGACCTGCCCGGCGTGGTCGCCGGCGGCACCGTCCTCCTTGCTCGAGAAGCTGCACACGAAGTACGCCTTGCCGTGGCCCCACCAGGCGCCTTCGAGCTTCTGGCTCCGCGTGACCGTGTCGAACTGCTTGCGGACGGACGTCTGCTTCGCCGACGGGTCGGGCACGTCCACCCACTGGGCGCGCAGCTTCGTCCCCGGCTCGGTGACGAGCGACAGGTCGGGGACGTTCGGCACGTTCAGCGCCTCCAGCTCCCCGCCCTTCAGGTAGGCGTGGTAGCCGCCGCGGTGGGCGCGGGGACGGAACCGGTAGAACAGGCCGAACGGCCCGGCCGCGTCCTCGGTCAGGTAGGCGGTGAGGGTGTGCGGGTCGATCGCGACGGCCTCGTGCGCGAACCGGCCGAGGCCGGTCAGCGGGACGGGCTTGGTGCGCCGCCCGTACGGGTCGACCTCGAAGACCCAGCCGTGGCTCTTGGTCTCGCCCTTGAAGCCCTCGGTCTCCTCGCAGGTCAGCCACGTCCCCCACGGGGTGCGGCCGCCGGCACAGTTCACGGCCGTCCCGGCGAGGCTGACGTACTGCGACACCAGGTCGCCGTCGCGGTCGACCAGCAGGTTGGTCGTGCCGCCGCCGGACGCCGGGTCGTAGGTCAGCTCGGGCGGCGCGACGGCGCGGGTGCCGTTGTTGCTCTGCTCGTGGTTGCGGACGAGGATCGTCTGGCCCCGGCGCCCGTTGCCGCGCTCGCGGCTGCGCTCCTGGCTGGTCCAGTTGGGCCAGTCCGGGAACTCGGGGAAGTCGGGCCAGTGCGGGAAGTGGCCGTGGCCGCCGCGTACGGGGAACGTGGCCGTCCCGTCGTGGTGGCCCGGCACGACGACGCCGTTGGAGATGGGCTCGCCCTCCACCGACAGCGTCTTGTACGAGAAACCCTTGGGCAGGTCGAGGACGCCCTTGGGGTCGGGGACGAGCGGGCCGTAGCCGAACGCCTCTCCGCTGTCGGCGCCCGCGGAGGTCTGGAAGATTCCTTCCATGCTTCCGGCGAGGGCTATGGACAGCGCACCGGCCGCGCCGCCCTTGACGACTCCGCGACGGGTCACGGACATGGGCACTCCTTCACGTGAGGGGATCACGCGGGAGCCTGGTCGCCGCCCCTTAACCGGCGATGAACGAACACCTTCCGGACGGCAAACCCCCAGGACAATCTTCAGTTTCCGGACTTAAGGACGTCCACGGCGGCGTCCACGGCACCGGCCACATCAC
>JBOHBY010000284.1:0-6683 GCA_050698635.1 Spirillospora sp. | reverse complement strand
GCCCTGGAGCGCACGGAGCGGTTCTTCTGGGAGTTCTGCGACGACTACCTGGAGCTGGTCAAGGCGCGCGCCTACGGAGAGGGGCCGGAGGGCCAGTCCGCGCGGGCCGCGTTGCGGACGGCGCTGTCGGTTCTGCTGCGCCTGTTCGCGCCCGTCCTGCCGTTCGTGACCGAGGAGGTGTGGTCGTGGTGGCGGCACGGGTCGGTGCACAGGGCGTCGTGGCCGTCGACGGCGGAACTCCCGCCGGGCGGCGACCCGGCCGTCCTGGCGGCGACGGGGGAGGCGCTCCGGCAGGTCCGCAAGGCCAAGTCGGAGGCGAAGGCGTCGATGCGCGCCGACGTGTCCCGCGCGGTCGTGCGCGGCGCCGAGGTGACCCGCATCGCACGCCCCGACCTGGCCGCCGCCGGCCGCATCGCCGACCTGTCGCTGGAGGACGCCCCCGCCCCCCTGACCGTCCAGGTCACCCTGACCCCCACCACCTAGCCATTCTGGACGTGGACGGTGCGCCGGCAGCCGCCACCAGATCTTGACCACCGCCACCTGCTCACCACACAACGCGCGGATGTCCTGCGGGCCGGAAGTAAGGACCATGACCGGACGCGAAGCGGCCAGCGCGGTCGCGGAGAGCATCGCGTCGATCGCGTGCTTGTGACGGCGGCTGAACGCGTCATGCCACTGGGCCGGGGTGAGCGGATTCGGCATCATCGAAGATCGCGAGCTTGGCCTCTACCCCGGCAGGGTCGACTGGACGTCATGAGGCCGGTGCGACGATTTTTCGGTGGAGGAGTGCTCGCTCGGCTGCCGTCCATGCACCGGATGTCAGCAGGTACAGGCCCGCCGCCATCGGCACGAAGGCCGCGACGGCGATCGTGCCGAAGGGGAGCAGGCGGGCGGCCGTGCCCATCGGTCCTTCGGCGGTGACTCGCCGGGACGACCATGTGGCCACGGCTCCCAGCAGGGCGAACAGTGCCAGGAAAACCAGGGACGGTGGGGAGAGCAGCCCTCCGCCGACGACCCCGATCCAGTTCTGGCCCAATGGCGCCGCGAGGAGTGTGTGCGCGAGCAGCAGGTTCTGGTGTCCCGCGATCGTCGCGGAGACGAACAGCCGGTACATGACCATGAAGAACGGCACCTGCACGAGCATCGGCAAGCACCCCGCGACCGGTGAGGCGCCCTCCGACTCGTACAGCGCGGCCATCTCGCGGCGGAGCCGCTGCGGATTCTTCGCGTATTTCTTCTGTAGTTTCTGGACCTTGGGTAGAAGGCGCGTCCGTGTGCGCTCGCCGCGCGCCGCAGCGACGGACAGCGGGACCATCAGCAGGCGTACCGCAGCGGTGAACACGACGATCGCGAGGGCGGTCGCCAGGCTTCCGGCGACCGGGTGCAGGACGTCCGCCAGCCCTCCGACCAGGGCTGCGGCGATCGAAACAGGAACGTCGAACATGGGAGAACCTTCCGGGGAGGGAGATCGGTGGCGTCTCGGCCGCGCTCAGGCGGCCGCGCTCTCCACCCCGGGTGCTCTCGGACGGGGACGTCCCGCCGCGTCCGGATCGCGCTGCGGCAGGAAGGCGGTGCGGAGTGTCCGTTCTCGCAACGTCGTGCGCAGTAGGGCACGTGAGGTTCTGTGCCCTTGCCGTGACGTGCGGATGTGGACGGCGGCCAGCGCCAGGAGCCCGGTCACGGTCACTGTGGCCAGGGCCAGCAACATCGGCTGGCCCGTCCCGGAAGCCGCCCATTCGGCCACGGTGAACCCCCGCAGAACCGCGAAGGCCAGCAGTGACCAGATCACGAAGGCCCCTTCCTCAGGTCGGTCCATTCTCACATAAGGAGGAGGGCCAGAGCGGAGAGGAGGGTGCGGGCTGTGGCGATTCTGATGGGGGCATGCGGCCCGGACGCAGTTCCCGCAAACGCACCACGGGTAACAGAGGCGACGCTACGCGTCATTCCACGCTTTGAGTCGAAAACTTCCGGAAGTGGTCACCGCCGGGAGCGGGTAGGGTCAACTGCCGGACTCGCGCGGCGGCGGCGTTTCAGCGCCGGCCCGGCACCGCGCCCTCGGTAGGGTCGTGAGGTTTTCCGGCAGGTGAGCGTGAGGTGAACGCGTGAGCAAGGTCGATGTGCTGATCAAGCGGCTCGATCCCGGGTTGCCGCTGCCGCAGTACGCCCACGCGGGCGACGCCGGCGCCGATCTGGTCGCGGCCGTGGACGTCGAGCTGCCGCCCGGCGAGCGCGCCGTCGTCCCGACCGGGACGGCGATCGCGCTGCCCGACGGCTACGCGGCTTTCGTTCACCCGAGGTCCGGTTTGGGCGCTAGGTTGGGGGTGACCATAGTGAACGCACCCGGTACGGTCGACGCCGGCTATCGGGGTGAGATCAAGGTGACCCTGCTGAACACCGACCTTCGCGCCACCGTCAGGTTCCGGCGCGGGGACCGCATCGCGCAGCTGGTCGTGCAGCGGGTGGAGCAGGCGGTGTTCCACGAGGTCGCCGAGCTTCCCGGATCGGCGCGCGGGACCGACGGTTTCGGCTCCACCGGCGGATTCGGTCCGGCGCCCGAGGCGTCCGGGCCCGCGGGCGCGGATAATGCAGGCAATGAGCACAGTCGAGAAGGAGCGTGAGTCGTGGCTTTTGGACGTCGCCGGCAGGCCGAGGAGCCCGAGAAGGGTCCCGAGGTGACCGAGGAGCCGGTGCAGGACGCCGAGGACGCCGCCGACGAGGCCCCCGCCAAGGCCGAGCCGGCCGAGGGCGGCCCGTGGGACTCCGAGGACTCCTTCCCCGATATCCAGCGGCTCGACTTCGGGTCCATCCAGGTGCCGGTCGCCCAGGGCCTCGGCTTCCAGGTGAACTTCGAGGCCACCCAGGTGGACGAGGAGGGCAACCCGCTCGACGGGCGGCCCGTCGCCGTGCTGGTGCAGTACGAGGAGAGCGCCATGCAGCTGCAGGCGTTCGCGGCGCCCAAACGCAGCGGCATCTGGGACGACGTTCGCCGTGAGACCGCCAAGGACATCCAGGAGGAGGCGCAGGGCCAGACCCAGGAGGGCGAGGGCCCGTTCGGCCCCGAGCTGCTGGCGATGGTCCCCCAGGCGCTGACCGAGGAGGTCCTCGCGGAGATGCCGGACGAGTTCCGCGAGCAGATCCCGGCGGAGTTCGTCGAGCAGGGCTGGGCGCCGCAGATCATCCGTTTCCTCGGCGTCGACGGCCCCCGCTGGTTCCTGCAGGCCGTGGTGCAGGGCGCGGCGATCGAGAACGAGGAGCAGTGGCAGGTCCTGGAGGACGTGCTGCGCGGCGTGGTCGTGATCCGCGGCGACGCCCCGATGCCCCCGCGCGACCTGCTCGAACTTCAGATCCCGAAGGAGTTCAGCGAGGGCGGCGAGCAGGAGGAAGAGGAGGAGGGCGTGCAGACCTTCGACCCCTTCGAGCGCGGCCCCGAGATCACCGAGGTCCGCTGACCGCTCGCCCCCGCCTTCCCGAGCATTTCCGGGGCCGGTCGGCCCGGACGCCCGCCGCGCCGCACGCCTCCTTTTCGGACGTGCGGCCGACGGGTTTTCGCCGCATGGCCCGCGGCCGTTCCCTTGCCTTCGACGACGTCCGGGTGGTCAATCGGGACATGTCGAAGAAGACGCGCAAACGTCGGGCCCGTAAACGCGGCAAGGCCAACAAGGGCAAACGGCCCAACGCCCGCCACTGACGGCCGCTCGGACTCGACCGGCCGCCGGGACTCGACCGGCCGCTAGGACTCGACCGGCGGCTAGGACTCGATCAGCTCGAACGTCAGCGCGTGCTGGACGCCGACGTCGCGTCCCACCCGCTCGGCGTTGCCGGTGAGGAACGCCGCCGCGTCGAACTCGGCGCCCAGGTTCGAGAAGTACACGTGGTGCGCGAGCAGCGAGTCGATGCCGGCCTGGAGATGACCGGTGATGTCCACGTAGTGCGTGTCCTGCGGTGAGCCGCCGAACAGCGCGAACCGGACGCCCTGCCACGGGTCGAGGCCCAGGTCGCGGAACACCCACCGGTTGGCGGCGTCCCTGATCCCGTCGGCGACGGCGAGCCCGAGGGCGCGGTGGTCGGCCATGTTGAACGGGCCGCCGGGGAACGACTCGCGGAAGTTCAGCGACAGCACCACCTCGGGCCGGTGCCGCCGGATCGCCGCGGCGACCGCCCGTCGCAGCGGGAGCCCGTACTCCAGCACGCCGTCCTGGAAGTCGAGGAACTCCACGGTCTCCACCCCGACGATCCGCGCCGCCTCGATCTGCTCCGCGCCGCGGATCCGGGCGACCTCCTCGGGGTCCATCGAGTCGATCCCGGCCTCCCCGCGGGTCGCGACCACCTCGGTCACCGTCTTGCCCTGGCCCGTCCACTTCGCGACCGCGGCCGTCGTCCCGTACTCCAGGTCGTCGGGGTGCGCGACGATCGCCAGCGCCCGGTCCCAGTCCTCAGGTACCTCGTCCATCCCGCCATCCTTACAGGTAGCGGAGCCAGAGGTAGGGGGTGGCCAGGGCCACCGTCACGAACGTGACGACCAGGCCGTACCTGGTGAACTGCCAGAAGCTGATCGGTGTGCCGTTGCGGGCGGCGATGCCGAGCACGACGACGTTGGCGCTGGCGCCGATGGCGGTGGCGTTGCCGCCGAGGTCGGCGCCGAGGGCCAGCGCCCACCACAGCACGTCGCCCTCGTCGCCCGGATGCTGCTGGACGAGGTCCGACACGATCGGGCTCATCGTCGCGACGTAGGGGATGTTGTCCACGATCGCCGACAGCGCGGCGGACGCCCACAGCAGCAGCATCGTCGCGGCGCCGAGATCGCCGCCGGTGAGGTCGGCGGCCGCCTCGGACACGTCGCCGATCACACCGGTCTCGACGAGGCCGCCGACCATCACGAACAGCCCGGCGAAGAACACCAGCGTCGGCCATTCGACCTCGCTCAGCGCGTCCTGCGTGGTCACCTTCGTCGCGGCGACGAGCAGCCCGGCGCCGAGCAGCGCGACCACGGACGGCTCGTAGTGCAGGACGGGGTGCAGGACGAACGCGGCGACGACGATCGCCAGGACGGTGAGGCCCTGCGCGAGGAGCCGCCGGTCGGTGATGGCCTCGCGCTCCTCCAGCTCCATGACCTCGGCCGCGAGGTCCGGGTCGTAGTGGAACGCGGAGCGGAACAGCCAGCGGCACAGCACGCAGAACACCACCATCAGCACGACGACCAGCGGCGCGACGTGCACGAGGAAGTCGTTGAACGACAGGTCGGCGCGGCTCGCGATGATGATGTTGGGCGGGTCGCCGACCAGCGTGGCGGTGCCGCCGATGTTGGACGCCAGCACCTCGGCGATCAGGTAGGCCTCGGCCTTCAGCGCGAGCCGCTCGCAGACGAGGAACGTGACGGGCGCGATCAGCAGCACGGTGGTGACGTTGTCCAGCAGCGCGGACGCCGACGCCGTGAGGACGACCAGCATCACCATCAGCCGGTAGGGACGTCCCCGCGCGCGCTTGGCGGCCCAGATCGCGACGTACTCGAACACGCCCGTCTGCCGCAGCACCGAGACGATGACCATCATCCCGAGCAGTAGGAACACGACGTTCCAGTCGATCCCGGACTCTTCGGAGAAGAACGCGCCCTCGGCGTCGGTGATGTGCAGGAGCAGCATCAGGCCCGCGCCGCCGAGGGCGACCGCCGTCCGGTGCACCTTCTCCGAGGCGATCAGGACGTAGGCGCAGACGAAGATGACGATCGCGGCGATGGCCGGCACGGAGCCTCCTGATCGGCGTACGGCTGGCGGGACGTGCCGAACAGGCTTCCCGGCGCACCGTCAGCGACTGTAGCCCGGTGCGCCGGTCCAGGCGAAGGCGGGCCCGCGGCGGGGCCGCGCGTCCCCGGTCGATGGTGGGGTTTTGCCTACCCCGATCGGCATGCTGGACCCCTCCTCCGGGGCCGTCGCCGTCCGTAGTTTCGTTCCCACAGGCGCACCACGAAGGGGCGCCGGGCGGGAGGGAAACAATGATCGGACGCAAGGGGCCGGCCCCGGCGCCAAGCCGGAGCCAGAGCCACAGCCACAACCACAGCCACAGCCACAGCCAGAGTCGCGGCCAAGACCAGGGCCAGGGCCAGGTGCCGGGTGAGGCGCTCCGCCTGGACGGAGTGCGCAAGGTCTACGGCGCCGAAGGCAACCGGGTGGTCGCGCTGGACGGCGTGTCCGTGTCGCTGCCCGCCGGGTCGTTCACCGCGGTGATGGGCCCGTCCGGGTCGGGCAAGAGCACGCTGCTCCAGTGCGCGGCGGGTCTCGACCGTCCCACCGAGGGGCGCGTGTTCGTGGACGGCGCCGAGCTGACCGGCGACGGCGAGGCCGAGCTGACGAGGTTCAGGCGGGAGCGGATCGGCTTCGTGTTCCAGCAGTTCAACCTGCTGCCGACGCTGACCGTCATGCAGAACGTGGTGCTGCCGCTGAAGCTGGCCGGCCGGAAGGTCGACCGGCGGGAGGCGCGGGCCGTCCTGGAGCGGGTCGGGCTGGGCGAGCGGCTCGGCCACCTGCCCTCGGAGCTGTCCGGCGGGCAGCAGCAGCGGGTGGCGATCGCGCGGGCGCTGGTCACCAAGCCCCGCGTGGTGTTCGCGGACGAGCCGACCGGCGCCCTGGACACCCGCAGCGCCCGCGACGTCCTCGGCCTGCTCCAGGAGTCCGTGCACCTGTCCGGGC
>JBOHBY010000283.1:0-1656 GCA_050698635.1 Spirillospora sp. | reverse complement strand
CTCGGTCTCCACGACCGCCTCGGGCACGGCCAGCGTCATCGCGAGCAGGCGGAGCGGATCGTCGCCCGTCCCGTCCGCGATCCAGGCGAACCACGGCGGGGCCTCGGTGACGGACGCGCACGCTCGTGCCGCGCCGTCGGTGAGCTGTCGCTTCGTCTGTGCCGGACGCGCCGCGAGGGCGAGGAGGGTGAGGAGGACGACGGGCGGATCGTCCGCTCCGGCGTCTGGAAGGCGCGCGTCGAGGCCCGGGGGCGTCGCGTCCTGGGAGCGCAGCCAGCGGGCCAGGTCGTTCCATGCCGTCGCGTAGGCGCGCCACTGGTCGTCGACGCGGGCGAGCTCCTGGCCGCCCGCGAACCCCGCCAGCACGCGCAGCAGGCCCTGCTCCCACAGGTCGCGGCCGATCCGGCAGGCGAGGCGGTGGTCGGGGTGGCGGCGGTCCTCGGTGAGGACGGCGAGGTTCGGCAGATCGGCCGCCGTCATCCGGCGGCCCAGGTAGTGGGGCGGGAGGTCGGGGTCCAGCCAGCGGACCAGGTGCAGGAGCTTCACGTCGGACGGCAGGCGCGTGGTGAGGTGGCCGTCCACGAGATCGATGCGGCCGTCGTCGTCGGGCATCTCCGCGATCCAGTCGTGCAGGGTCCGCCACGCCAGGCCGGACTCACCGCGTCCGAAGAAGTACTGGGCGGCGTGCTCCCAGTCTTCGACGAGCGCGCGCGCCAGCTCGTCCCTGCGGGTGTAGCGGCGGCCCTTGAACGGGAGCCCGGTTGCGGTTTCCGGTTGGACGCTCTCTTCGGCGACCGGTGGTGAGGCGCCGTCCAGCCACTCCTTGACCTGTGCGCCCGTCCACCTTCTGCGCGGGTCGCGGGTGAGCAGGCCCTGGCACAGGAGGCGGAGTCTGGGGTCGGGGACGTCGTCGGCGCTCACCGGACGCGTCGCCAGATGGTCGACCACCACGGTCTCGCTCAGCCCCTGGAACGGGGCCCGGCCCGTCGCCATCTCCCGGACGATCATGCCGAGCGACCACCAGTCGCGGGCGGGCGACACCTGGCCGGACAGCGACTCCGGCGCCGCGTACGCCAGCGTCCGCGACGACGACGCGAACACCACGCTCTGGTCGAGCACCTTGCTCAGCCCGAAGTCGGCGATCACCAGCCGCACCGGGGCCGTGCCCAGCACCAGGACGTTCTCCGGCTTGAGGTCACGATGGACGATGCCCGCCTTGTGCAGGGCGGTCAGGCCGTCCGCGAGCTGCCCGGCGAACTCACCGGCCGTCTCGGCGGGCAGCGGTTCCTCCTGCAGCAGCGACCGCAGGTTGCCGTCGGGCGCGTAGGCGGCGATCTCGTAGTCGCGCCCGTCCGCGTGGCCGGTCTCCAGGATCCGCAGGACGTGCGGCGAGTCCAGCGCGGGCAGCTTCGCCCAGACCTCCCGGTCGGCGCTGTACCCGCGGCGGAAGATCTTCGCCACGTACTCGTCGCCGCGCGCGTCCCGTACCAGCAGCAGATCCGACTCGGCGCCCTGGACCGGCAGCTCCGCGACCGCCTCGTACCGCTCGGCGAGCACCGCCGGGAGCCGCATCAGCGATCCGCCGCCGGCCGCCTCCCCGTCCCGCCGGGTCCGCGACGCCGGACGCGGACCGGGTACCCGTGCGTCGCGCCGGGT
>JBOHBY010000282.1:0-12793 GCA_050698635.1 Spirillospora sp. | reverse complement strand
CTGCTCGACGGCGTCAGCCTGTTCGTCAGGAAGGGCAAGTTCGAATTCAGCGGATCCGGCGGGGTCACCGACATCGCCGTGAACGGGCACCGTATCCGGGAGTTCGCCCTCGGCCTGCTGCTCCGGTTCCCGGCGCTCGGGACGGAGGTGAGCGCCGGCGCGCAGTTCGCGTACGGCCGCGTCACCGGTCCCGTGGACAATTTCGTGTACTGGCTGTTCGGCGCCCAGCTGTCCCATCTGCCGCTCGGCTTCACGCAACTGCGCAACGTGCGGGCGCTGGGCGCCTCCGGCCTGTCGCCGCTCCTGCCCGAGCCGAGCGGCCGCCCGCAGGAGATGCGGCTGCTCGACTGGTACAAGCAGCACAGCGGATCCGGCGCGGTCGAACTGCGCGGCGACCGCGACCAGCGGCGCGGCGGCTGGCGGGTCGACCAGGGCGCCGTGGCGGGCGGCATCGGCGCCGACATCACGCTGCCGGTGGGCAAGGCGGTGTTCCTGCGGTCGTTCATCTTCGTGTACGACAGCGACTCGACCGTGCTGTTCGTCGCCGCCGACGTGTTCGCGCTCAAGAACAAGATCGGCACCGGCGCGGTCGAGGTCGGCGACGGCGGGTGGAGCGCCCTGATCGAAGTGGACATCGACCTCGCCAAGCTGCTCGACACCGACAGCAGCCTGCTCAGGGGGCTGGCGAAGCTGGCCGGGAGGGTGTTCGCGAGCGACTCGCCGGCCACGTTCGCCATCGGCCGGCTCGCCGACCCGGCGACCTGGCTGACGTTGTCGATGGACACGTCGCTGCTCGGGCTGAGCGGCCGCCTCTCCGCCGCGTTCGCCTTCGAGCTGTCCCGGGAGACGCGCGGCGCCGGGTTCTCGCTCACCCTGTCCGTGCAGGGATTGTGCTCGATCGGCAAGGTCCAGCTCTACGCCGCGTTCGGCCTCCTGGTCGGGGTGTGGGGCAACGAGGCGGGCTCGTCCGGCTTCGTCGCCTGGACCGAGGTGGCACTGCGGATCAAGGTGTTCCACGTGTTCTCGTTCGGCGCCGTGGTGAAGGCGGTCTTCGAGCAGCTCGGGCCGCAGGAGCCCAACTACCGCCGGGTCAGCCTTGAGGTGCGGATCGAGACGCCGTGGTGGCTTCCCGACGTGACCTGGCGCGTGACGCGGGTCCGGGAGACGCCGCGACCCGAGGCGATGCCGGTGCTGTCCGCGCCGTTGCTGAACGCCGGTGCGCTGGATCCCGGGACGTCCGCCGAGACCGTGCTGGCGGCGACGGAGCTGGGCGCGCCCGGCGCCGTCCATTCGATCACCGGGCTGAGCGCGTCCGGCGGGCCGATCGACGAATCGGCCTGGGCCGGGCTCACACCGGTCGGCCTGGACTCGGTCATCGCGGTCAACCTCGCGGTCGCGGTCGGCAACGAGACCACGGTCGTGCCGAGCACTCCGGTGGGCGCCGGACGGCAGGCGGCGACCCCTCCCGCGGAGAATCAGCTGAGCGCGACGTACACGCTCGTCCGGGTCGGCATCCGGCGCCGGCCGCGCTTCGGCCCAGGGGCCGGTGTGTGGACCGATCTGCTGGCACCGGCCGACAGCGAGATCGGCGGTCTCGGCGACCTGCTGAACGACCCCGATCTGAGCGTGCGGTTCCGGTCGGAGGTTCGCTTCCGGTGGGACGCGGACGTCGTCGCCGACGACGACACCGTCGATCCGCGCAGGCTGCTGGTGAACGCCGATACGCCGTACACGTTCCTGACCGGCGGCCCGGCCGCCGAGGAGGGGCTGCTCGCCAAGGATCCGTCGTTCCCGTGCTGCTTCACACGGCCCGCCGTCGACCACGTTCTCGACTTCGTCGGGCTGCCCGTCGGGAGCCGCGTGCCCCTGGTGCAACGCTTCACCGAGAGCGAAAGCACGATGCGCTGGGCGCGGCCCCCGGTCGTGGTCGCGAACGCGGCCGCCAGAGTGCTGGTCACGAGCGCGCAGGACCTGACGATCGCGGTCGTGACGTTCGACGAACCGGCCTTCGTGCTCGACCTCACCGCGTCCTGGCGGCCGGTGCCCTCACCGGACCTGCGCAGCGCGCTCGTGGTCGAGGCGGTGCGCGGGCTGAGCGTCGTCGATCGTCAGGTGGTTCCGCTGCATCAGGCCAATCCCGCGATGCCGATCCGATGCCAGGACGCCGACGGGATCACGTCGGTGACGCTGCGCTACGAGCGGCAGGCCGGTCCGGCCGAGCCCGCCGGGGAATGGCTGGAGATCCAAGAGCTGCGGTACCGAACCGTGCGCGAGGAACGTGACCGGCTGGCCGACGAAGGCCGGTGCGGCGCCCACGCCGCCGGTGGCGGAAAGCTGGCCTGGCTGCCCAACCATGACTACGAGATCGCGTTGACCGTGCGCGCGACGGTCGACTACGACCGCAGCGCGCAGGAGATGCTCGTCGTCCAGCGGGCCGGTTTCCGCACTCGCGGACTGCCCGGACTCAACGCGACGGTGACGCCGGGAACCGAACTGGAGCCCTATGTCGAATCGGTTTACGGCGAGGTGCTGTATCGCCGCGAACCGATCGTGCTGGCCTTCGACGAACGGTTCAACTCGCTGCTCCCCGTCGACCGTACGCCTCCGCCTAACGCCCCCGCCGAGCGCACCCAGCTGCTGGAGTGGGTGCCGGTCGTCTCGCTCCTCGACGGGGAGCGGCTGTCGGTGCCCAGCGCCGACTGGGTCGTCGCGCATCGTGCCACGCCGCCGCCGATCCGTGCGCCGCGGGTCATCGACGGTTCAGTGGTGCAGGCGACCGTCCGTCACGCTCCGACGTCGCAACCCATGGCGCGGCGGCTGGAGAACCTCGAAATCCTCTCGCCGTCCTGCGATCTCAACGAGCTCCGGCTGCATTCCTCGCAGGTCCTTGCGCACCTGCCGCCCGAGGAACTCTGGCCCGCGCGGGCCACGCTGCGGGTCGCCGTCCGGGAGAAGGCCGGCCCGCACGTGTCGCGCCGACCGTTCGCCGCCGGTGACGAGACCGCCTTCACCCCCGCGGACGAGGGACTGACCACCGCATCACCGTGGCAGGTCGCCGATGGCGCGCTCTCCACCTCCGGAATGCCGGGGTCGCGGCACTACGCGGTGTTCGGCGGAACGACCTGGGACCACATCAAGATCAATGCCGAGTTCGCGTCCGTCGACGGCGAAGGAGCCGCCGCCGGCGTCGCCGTCGCCGTCAACGGGCTGCCGCGCGTGGACCGGGCGCTGGTGGCCGTGATCGACGGTGGGCGGCTACGGCTCCTCGCCCGGCGCGGCGGCGGGACGCAACAGCTGGCCGCCACCCCGCTGCCCGCCGGTTCCCCCGCTGGGAGCCCGTACGCGCTGGAAGTGCTCGTCTTCGACGACCTTGTGCGCGCACGCGTCGGCGAGGTCTCCGTCGAGGCCCCGCGCGGAGACCTGCGCGACGGCCGGGCCGCGATCGTCCTGTCCGGATCCTCCGCATGCACCGCGCTTCACGTCGACGGCCTGGACGCGTACATCACCCAGGTGACCACGAGCAGGTACGCCTCTTTCGAGGAGCACATCGGCGGCTGGGACGGCCAGGTCCGGCCGCTCCCGGGCGACGCGGACGGCGTAGCCGCGCTTCGCGCCGCCACGATCGGCCACATTCCGGCGGCGATGGAGGGCGACCCCCAGATCCGCCAGCGCCTCTTCGACCGGTGGATCAGCGAACTCGCGATCCCGCTGTCGCCGTCCGTGCCCGGACTGCGGCTCGGCTCGGTCGGACCGCGGCTGCTGGTCCTGGAAAGCCCGGAACGCCTGCCGTTCAGCCGCGACGTCAGCCTCCGCGTCACGCACACGGTCCAGGGACAGCCGCCCTCCGACGCGCCGCGCGAGCTGCTGGAATTCGCCGCCGGGCTGGTCTTCGGAGACGGCGTCGTCGACGGGCCGATCTCCGCCAAGGCGCTGCCCACCGTCAGCGAGACGCACACGCTCGTCCACTCGGTGCGCGGCCTGTCCGGCCCGGAGTACCGGCTGTACAGCGCCGAGATCGACGGCACGCTCTTCCACGGTGACCTGGGGCGGACGCGTAAGACCCCGCCGTTTCCCATGCCGCTGGACCACGTACGGCTGCTGGACGCCTCCGGCAAGCCGCTCGGACCGGCCCTGCCGCTGCCCGTCGAGCGCACGCTGGAGATCGACCTCGCCGTGCTGACCAACAGCACGGAGGATCGTGCCCTGCTGATCCCCGCAGCCCCGCTTGCCCCGGACACCTATACCCTCACCTGGACGATCGACCGTCCCCGGTACCGCTCGGCCGACGACAACGACCGTTACCGCGCCACCGTCTCAACCGAGACCGTCCTGGCGCCCACCGCGACGTCCAGCGTCGGGACCAGACCGGCGATTCGGTGACGCTTCAGAGCCACTAGCCAGATGCGTTCTGACCGCCGCCTGTCACGCGGACGGAACCGATACGCGAGCCCGCATATTTCGGCGCGGTACATGCGGAATTATGGTGCGTTCCCCCGGCCCCGCACGGCCGCAGCACTCAAGCCATTCAAAGACCGCACCGGCAAGTTCCGCACGGGTTTTCCAGGTGCAGGCATCGAGCAACTCCAGCTGCAGCGTCCCCCAGAACGACTCCATCATGGAATTGTCGTAGCAATCGCCGACCGTGCCCATGATCGAAGCAACCCCGCGTCCCGCAGCCGCTCACCCAGCCCGAGTGTCGACCGCCCAGGTCCTAGGCCAGCTAGACCATGGACTTCTCGCCCTGACGGGCCAGTTCGACCGCGCGGCGGCGGAACTCGGGCGGGTGTGGTGACGGCCTGGCGAACATCCTTCCTGATGATCGCCGGTGACCTCAGGGCAAGTGTCCGGAGAACGGGGAAGCTCATCCGGCCCCTCCCCCGCCTGCCCGCACGTAGCTTTCGGCAAGCGCAGGGTCTGCGCTCCCCGACCCAACGCGATCACAAGGTTCGCAAGCGGCCTGTGGCATCGCACGATGCGCCCCACCTCGGCCAGGTGACCGTTTCGTACGGTCAGAGCGGTGATCAGGCACCCAACCACACGATCCGGCTTCGACCAGGCCGTCAGACGCTCAGCGGTACCGGGTGGATCTCGTCGGCGCTGTGCCCCGCGCGCTCGTGGATGCGCTGTACGGCGGCGGCGTCAGGAGCCTCCGACAGGCAGTAAACCGTGCCGGACTCCGGGTCGGCCCACGCCCGCTCGAAAACGACACCCTCCTCGTCTTGGATGGCGAGGTCGGCCGCGTGGGCCTGCCTGAGCTGGTCGGCAGATATTCCTGTCATACCGTGGTGAACATCCATGAACTTGGACATTGTCGTCCCTCCCCCGGCTGGAACACCCGGCTCGAAGCCGGGTTCACGATCAAGACAGGACCCCGTGTTCTCGAAACCGATCGCCGCTTCCACCGTACCGCCGCCCTCTTGCTGAGCGTCAAGGCACGGCCGGGGCCACCACCGAGGCACACCGCCGGGGCCACCGCGCTCACCTTCGGGCGGATCGTCGACGCTCCAACCGACCTGAACCCGGCTCTGACTACGGACTCGTCCCAGACCGATCCCGCCGACTCGACCGGCTGATCCAGGCCGGTCGACCGGCTCGCCCACCGCTTTGGAGCATTCGATGACCGAGACCTACCGTCGTGAGGAGCTGAGCGTCGACCAGCGGCGGCCGCCTCAACGGCGGCGAGCCCGCCCCCGGAAGCCGCCCACCTGCCCGGGCTGACCCTCACCACCACGAATCCCAGCGGAGTCCGAGGACGGTGCGTCACCAGCGGGCGGGAGGTTTGGCGGCGGTGTGGAGCCAGACCCTGAAGAAGTCGCCGAGGTCTCGTCCGGTGATCCGCTCGGCCAGCGCCTCGAAGTCCTCGGTCGTGGCGGTGCTGTACTCGTTCCTCGACAGCCAGGCACGGGTCAGTTCCGTGCACCGCGATTCACCGATCATGTGACGGAGCGCCTGCAGGGCCATGCCGCCGCGGAGGGCGACCGCAGGGTGGAACATCTGGTCGCGAGACGGGTCGGCGACGGCGATGTCCCAGAAACCGGGGCGGCCCGGCGGCATGGGTGGCGGATCGTCGTAGATCTGCTTGAACGCCTCCTGCGCGGACTGGCCGCCGTGCCTCTCGGCCCAGAACTTCTCCACCCAGAAGGCGAAGCCCTCGCTCAGCCAGGTGTCGCTCCAGCGGCCAGGCGAGACGCTGTCGCCGAACCACTGGTGGCTGATCTCGCGCGCCACGTCCGCCTCGTCGGGCGGCGACTGGTACGTGGGCCGGGTCTGGGTCCCCAGCGCGTTCTTGAGGTTGAGCGGCGGGACGTCGTTGTGCTCGATGATCGAACCTGTCGTGTCGAACGGATAGGAACCGAAGAGGCCGCTCATCTCGTCGGTCGCCGCTTTGGTCCAGGCCCGGGTGCGCGCCGCGGCGGGGTCCGACGCGATCCCCGAGTCGATGGCGTCGAGCTGCGAGATGCCCTCGCGGGTGGTGCTCGTGGTGGTGTCGAACCGTCCGATCGAGCTGGTGACCAAGTACGTCGCCATCGGACTGTCCTCGATCCAGACGAAGGTGTCGGTGCTCTCACCGCGCGGCTGCTTGACCAGTCGTCCGTTGCCGATCACCTGGAGGCCCTGCGGAACGGTGGTCTCGACCGTGAAATACGCCTTGTCGCGCGGGTGGTCGTTGGAGGGGAACCAGGTGGAGGCGCCGTCCGGCTGGGAGACGATCGTCGCGCCGTCCGCGGTGCGCACGAATCCGTACGGCTGGTCGGACTTGATCGGGCCGCGCAACGTCTCGGGGACGCCGTCGTACCGGACGACCACGGTGAACGTGCTCTGCTTCCGCAGGCCCCCGGGCGGCGTGATCTCCAACTCGCGCTCGCCGGTGCGGGCGAACGAGGCGGCCTCCCCGTCCACCTGCACCGAGCGGACGTTCATCTTGTACAGGTCGAGGTCGAACCGGGACAGGTCCTGAGTCGCGGTCGCGTTGATGGTGGTCGTGGCGGTGAGCGCTCCGGTGTCGGGTTCGTAGGCGATCTTCACGTAGTAGTCCTCGACGTCGTACCCGCCGTTGCCGAGGTAGGGGAAATAGGGGTCGCCGAGCCCGGGCGCGCCGGGCTCGTACCGGACGTCGGCCGCCGCGACCGGGGCGAGCAACCCGAGCGTCATGGCGCCGATCGCGGCGACCGCCAACGGTAACCGTCGCGCGGAGCTGAACATCGCCATCGCTGACCTCTCACTTGGCGTCACAAAATCACTTTCGCGACAATCTACGCGAAAGTACTCAAACAGAACATCCGGCTCTTTCCAGCTCCACGAGCACGTTGGAGGACTCACGCAGGACCAGGGCGCAGACCTCTGCCCGGCGGTCGCGTGCTCATTGCCGTTGCTGCAGGCAATGACTCAACGCCCACCCACCAAGACACCGAGCAGCGTGGTGAGCACAGCGCCGATGGTGGTGACGAACAGGCTCACGCCCAGGAGTGTGGGCTCGGCCAGCCGTTCGTTCCGCCGACCAGGACACAAAGCGCGACGCGGGATGATCCCGCAAACGTCGTGACAGGAGCACAGGCCAACCACCCGGATTGAGCAAGGAGCGCTGCCCAGACAAGCTGAGCCATGTGTGTTGTCCGGGGCGTGCGGGCCAGCACGACCTCGCATGGACCACTGACACGCAATCGGTAGCCGGGTACGTTCGCTCGTTGTCTGCTCGGCGGCTTTGAAGCAGACCGACACGACGCGGTATAGAGCGGCATGGGAATAGCGCTAGATGCGGACAGAGCGGCACAGGCCAACACCGAAAGCGCCGCCCCGATACGACAGTTTCGGACTTTTAATCCGTAGGTTGTGGGTTCGAGTCCCACGCGACCCACCACCCGCTACCAGGGCAAACACTCAAGATGTCCGGTATGCCCGCCGCCGGTTTCGTCCCGGTACGTTCCCGCGTCGGCTCCATGTTGGCTCGCGGGCTCGCCTCTCCAACGGCCACGAGCAGCCAGACGACCTGGTGCTCTTCAACACCGGCCCCGGAACCTCCACCCGCACCCCCGGGCACGTCGGCCTGGTCATCGCCAAAGAGAAGATGATCGCCGCGCCGCATTCGCGAACCGTCGTCCAGATCCAGTCCTACCGCCGCCGAACCCTACTCGGCTTCACCCCGCCCCACCGCGCACCAGCACCCAGGAGAAATTCCGCATGGAGCCGCACGGTGACCGACCGTCTCATCAAGGCCACCACGGCGCGGCCGGTCCCCTTCACCGTGGACGGACCGATCTGGGCAGCGTCCATGGTCATCCTGGACACCCGCCGCCACCACTGCCCCGTACCCGCACTGGCCCTGGTCGGCTCGTTCGAGCTGCTGATGACCCTGACTCGCAACACGCCCTCGCCATCGCTTCCCGCGAGGGGCGGGCGCACACCCGCGCACCGGTCCGAGCCAACGTGCACCGAAATGGAGCAGACACCGGAGCAGGCCCTGCTGAACGAGTACCGCGCCGGCGCAATGGCATGCTCGCAGCACCTTGTCGCCGGTGCCGGTGCCGGTCCATGCCTCCTTGCTCTGGGGGAGACGGCCTGCGAGGAAGCGCACGAGATCGGGCTGGCCGTGCGCTCCGAAGAAGGCGTGGCACACGCTTCGCACCCGGCACCGGTGAGGTCGGCCTCCGTGGGCCGATCAGGGTCGGTCGCCGGCAATGACGGCCTCGTGGCCTCCGGCCTGGGCACGGAAACTCCTCCGAAACGGCCCTTAGCGGGCGTGGATCGCCGAACTCGACGACCGAGGTCAAATCCCAGGAATCACGTTGGGCCGTTACGACATCAGATGGACCTCGGATTATTGTTCAAACGGTGAGACCTTTTAGACCAGGTGAGTTCGTCACAAGATTCCGATGAATACGTCATGGGTATTGCGTGACACCCGCAGCCTTGTCACCCGAATTTTTCGGTGTTAAAACCTTGAGAACCGAGCCAGGCCGAAAGGGGCGGGATATGGACGGGCGAATCGAGCAGTACTGTCTTATCGACCCGATCTTCTATGACTCGCCGGCACGGGCGAATGACCAGGGCCTGGACTTCGAGTACGCCGTATCTCCAGTTCCCGACGGGTGGGAGCGAGCCCAGTTGGAGGAGTGGATCGTTTACACCTCGAAGAGTCATGCGCTACCCGCGCAGGGCTGGAAGGTCCATGTTTCTGCGTGCTTGGACAACGCTTCAGAGGTCCTTTCCACGGTTTGGGACTATTGCATACCCCGACAGATCTCCTTCAAGTTCCTGCGGGGCCGGCATGTCGTGCTGATGAACAACGCGAAATATGCGTCCCGGGGTTCGAGCGGCAAGTTCGTGACGATCTACCCGGCGGACGAGGCGCAGTTCGAGCGGGTGCTCATCGAGCTCGGGAATGCTCTCGACGGCCAGGCCGGACCGTACATCCTGAGCGATCTGCGCTGGGGCGACGGGCCACTGTACGTGCGCTACGGCGGATTCGCCGAGCGCCACTGTCTCTCGCCCACCGGGGCGTTGGTCCCCGCGATCGAGGATCCCACCGCGCGGCTGGTGCCCGACCTGCGCGAACCCGCGTTCGAGCCGCCCGGCTGGGTGACGTTGCCCGAATTCCTCAGGCCGCATCAGGAGGCGCGGAACAACACGACGATCGAAGACATGCCCTATCTGATCGATGCGGTGCTGCACTTCTCAAATGGAGGCGGTCTCTACACCGGATCAGATCGGCGCACCGGCGACCGGGTCGTGCTCAAGGAGGCGCGGCCGTACGCGGGCCTGAGCACCGACGGATCGGACGCCGTGACCAGGCTGGGCCGCGAGAGGACGGCCCTGGAACGGCTCGCCGGGCTCGACGAGGTACCCGGCGTCCTCGATCAGTTCACGGTGGCCGGGCATCAGTTCCTCGTTCTGGAATTCATCGAGGGCGAGCCGCTCAACACCCTTGTCAGCGAACGCAACCCGCTCACGGCGCGAACGCTCGATGAGGAGGAGGCCGCACGCTACGCCTCATGGGTGGTCGGCGTGTGCGGCCGGGTCGAGCGTGCCTTGGCCGCCGTCCACGATCGCGGGGTGGTCGCCGGCGACGTCCACCCGCACAACATCCTCGTGCGGCCGGACGGGCGGATCGTTCTGATCGACTTCGAGGCCGCCTCCGGGGCCGACGAGGCGCGGCGGCAGATCCTCGCCGCCCCGGGGTTCGCCGCGCCCGCGGGGCGTTCCGGCCTCGACGTCGACCGCTATGCGATGGCCTGCCTCCGCCTGTTCCTCTTCCTGCCGCTGACCGCCCTGATCGAGCTCGATCCGGGCAAGGCGAGATACCTGGCCGCACAGATCGCGGACCTGTTCCCCCTGCCCCGCGGGTGGCTGGACGAAGCCGTGCGCACGCTGAACGACCTGGCCGCGCCGCCGGGGCGCGGCGGACGAGGGACGGCGGAGCCCGGGCGCGGCGGACGGGAGACGGCGGAGCCGGCGATGACGCTCACGCCCGACGGGGCGGGCTGGGAGCGGGTACGCGCCTCGATGACCGAGGCGATCTTGGCCGCCGCCACCCCCGAACGGGACGACCGGCTGTTCCCCGGCGACATCGAGCAGTTCGCGACGGGCGGTCTGGACGTGGCCTATGGCGCGGCCGGGGTGCTGTACGCACTGGACGTGACCGGAGCGGGCCGTCATCCCGCACTCGAGGAGTGGCTCCTACGGCGGGCCGCACGGCCCGAGCCAGGGATGCGGCCCGGCTTCTACGACGGCCTGCACGGTGTGGCGTACGTGCTCGACCATCTCGGTCACCGGTCCGAGGCGCTCAAGCTCCTCGACGTCTGCGCTAACGAGCTGCGGGGCAAATGGGACAGACTCGGGATCGACCTGCAGGGCGGGCTGGCGGGCATCGGCTTGAACCTCGCCCACTTCGCCGGGCTGACCGCCGAGCCGACCATGCTCGCGGAGGCGTTGCGGGTGGCGGACGTCGTCGCGGACCGGCTGGGCGGGGAGGCCGACGTTCCGGTCGTGAGCGGCGGTGACGACCCGTACGCCGGGCTGCTGCGCGGATCGTCCGGACCGGCGTTGATGTTCATCCGGCTGTACGAGAAGACGGGTGACGCGGGCCTGCTGGATCTCGCCGCCACGGCGCTGGGCCAGGATCTACGGCGCTGCGTTCTGCGCGGCGACGGGTCCATGGAGGTGGACGAGGGCTGGCGCACCATGCCGTACCTGGCCGGCGGCAGCGTCGGTGTCGGGCTCGTCGTGCAGGAGTACCTCCGGCACCGGCACGACGCGCGGTTCGCCGAAGCCGCGGCGGCGATCCGGCGGGCGGCCGAGGCCCTGTTCTACGTCGAACCCCAGCTCTTCTACGGCCGCGCCGGAATGATCCTCTACCTCAGCCACGGGCTCCGGCCGGGTACGGCGGTGCGGGATCCGGTCGTCGCCGCGCACATCCGGCGGCTGAACTGGCATGCCCTCACCTATCGGGGCCATCTGGCGTTCCCCGGAGACGCACTGCTCCGGCTCTCCATGGACCTGGCGTCGGGCACGGCCGGCGTCCTGCTCGCCCTGGGCGCGGCCCTGCACGGCGGGCCGGTGCACCTGCCGTTCTTAGGAGCGCACCCATCGCCCCCCACCCGACCCCTGATGATCTCGACGAAATGAGGAGGTGAACACGATGGCGCTTCTCGACCTGCAGCGCATGCGTCCCCCGCAGTCCGCGGTGGCGGCGCAGGGCGGCAAGAGCGCGGCCAGCAAGCGGTGCAGCGGGCTGAGTCTGCTGGTCTGCTGACCGACCATGCACGGCGGGCCAGTGCGGAACGGCCGAGCCAACCACCGCCGAGCGGAGGTCAGGTGATCGCGCACACAGGGTTGGACCAGCGGGGCGCGGATCGCCGCGCCGCTGACCGGTTGCTCGTCCGGGCACTGCGGAACGGCGGTGTCTGGACCGGCGCCCTGGCGGTCACCTCGCTCGTGTCGGTGGTGGCGGAGACCGCACTGCCCGCCGTGCTCGGCAGGGCCGTCGACGCGGTCCTGCGCGGTGACGACACCGCGGCCTGGGCCGCGTGGGCGGGTCTGCTGATCGGCGTTGCGATGATCACTGATGCGGTGGACGATTTCGCCGCCGGAGTGAGCATCGCCCGATCGACCGCGAGACTGCGGCACGCGGTCCTGCGGCACGTGGTCGCCATGGGAGCGCCCGCCGTTCGCCGGCTCGTTCCCGGTGATCTGGCGAGCCGCCTGGTGGGGAACGCGGCCGAGACGGGCCGGGCGGGGCCCGACGTCATCTGGGCCGTCGCCGGGATCGTCCCGGCGCTCGGCGCGATCGTGGCCCTCGCGCTGATCGACCCGTGGCTGTGCCTGACCTTCCTGGTCGGCGTGCCGGTGCTGGTGCTGCTGATGCGCACCTTCGTGCGGGACGCCTCGGACGCGGCGGAGCGGTACCTGAAGGTTCAGGGCGAACTCGCCGCACGTCTCGTCGACGCCTTGGCCGGCGCCCGGACGATCGCGGCGGCGAGGACGGCCGACGCGGAGACCAGGCGAGTGCTGGCACCGCTCCGAGAGATGCACCGGCACGGTGCCGGGATGTGGCGCGCACTAGGCCGGATCAACGTGCAGGAGGCGCTGCTCCTGCCGTTGCTCGAAGTGGCGGTGCTCGCCGTGGCGGGACTGGAACTGATCCGCGGGCGGGTCACCCCCGGCGAGATGCTCGCCGCCGCCCAGTATGTGGTGCTGGGGGCCGGGCTCGGCCAGGCGGTGCAGTCGCTGGCGCGGCTCACCCGCTCCCGGGCGGCCGCCGGGCGGTTGGCGGCGGTCCTGGCCGAGGCGCCGGCCC
>JBOHBY010000281.1:0-5780 GCA_050698635.1 Spirillospora sp. | reverse complement strand
GGCGCGGGGCGCGCCGCCGCCGGCTGCGCGGCCAGGCCCACGACCGTCAGCGCCGCCGCGGCGCAGGCCAGGATGGTGCGTCGTCGAGTCATGCTGCGGACGGTAAGTGCGTCCGGCATACGGTTCCCTGCGGCGCGATGACGTTTCTGTGACAACTTGATCAGGGGTTTCGGGCGCTAGGGTGGCGATCATGAGCGAGGTGCGGGTCGCGGAGGTGCTGGCGCTGGTCGAGGCGGCGGCCGATGCCGACGGGGTCGGGCCGCTGTCGGAGCACGCGTTGCTCGCCCTGCGCGGTGGGCGTGGGGGGACGGCGATCTTCGACGGTGACGTGACCGTTGGGTACGCGCATCTGGATCCGGCTGTGGAGGGTGAGCCCGCGGCCGGGGAACTGGTCGTCCATCCGGAGTATCGGCGGCGGGGGCATGGGCGGGCGCTGCTTCGTGGGTTGCGTGCGGAGGCGGGTGGTCCGCTTCGGGTTTGGGCGCATGGTGATCTGCCTGCCGCCGCTGCGCTGGCGCGTTCGGAGGGGATGACGCGGGATCGGGCGTTGTTTCAGATGCGGCGTTCTACGGCGGCGCCGTTGCCGCAGGTGAAGCTCGCGGACGGGGTCACTTTGCGGGCCTTCGAGGTGGGGCGGGACGAGGCGGCGTGGTTGGGCGTGAATGCTCGCGCCTTTGCCGACCATCCCGAGCAGGGGGCCTGGACGATCGAGGACGTCCGCGATCGGGAGGCCGAAGACTGGTTCGACCCGGCCGGGTTCTTTCTCGCCGAGCGGAACGGGCGGCTCGCCGGGTTCCACTGGACGAAGGTCCATGCGGGCGGTCTCGGCGAGGTCTATGTGGTGGGTGTCGACCCGGACGCGCAGGGCCTCGGGCTGGGGCGCGCGCTCACGCTGACGGGGCTGCGCCACCTGCGTGACGTGGGCGTTGACCAGGTCATGCTGTACGTGGACGAGTCGAACGCCGCGGCCGTCCGGCTGTACGAGTCGCTCGGGTTCGCCCGCTTCGCCGTGGACGTCATGTACGCCGGCGACACGCTGTCCTGAATCCGGCTGTTCTAAACCTCGATTACTCGACCCGGGTGGGTTTTTTGCGCTCGTGAGCTGCGTTGTTAACCCGGCGTACATGGCAAATCGGGGCATTCTTCGCAGTGATGCTCGTCCTCGTTCATTCGGCGTTCACCTGGATCGGTGCGGCTGGTCACCTCGCCTGCCTAGCGTCGCATCCGACGGTGACCCCGGCGTCCGAGCAGAGCGGACCAGGACCCGCTCCGGGGGACCGCACGACGAAACCATAGAGGAGACCCTCCGGTGAAGAACGGTTCCCGACTCGCTGCCCTCGGCAGCGTGGTCGTCGCGGGGGCACTGGCCCTCACCGCCTGCGGGAGCGATGACAACACGACGGCGTCGTCCAGCAGCGCGCCGACCGGCGACATCGACTGCGCGAAGGCCAGCGTCAACGCGGCCGGTTCCAGCGCGCAGAAGAACGCCGTCGAGGAATGGACGAAGCTCTACTCGAGCAAGTGCGCCGGCGCCAACCTCAACTACAACCCGAGCGGCTCGGGTGCGGGGATCCAGGCGTTCACGAGCGGCCAGGTGTCCTTCGCCGGCTCGGACTCGGCGCTCAAGCCCGAAGAGGTCACGGCGGCGCAGAAACGCTGCCAGGGGAACCCGGCGCTGAACCTGCCGATGGTCGTCGGCCCGGTCGCCGTCGTCTACAACGTGCAGGGCGTGGAAGGGCTGAAGCTGTCGCCCGAAACGATCGCCAAGATCTTCTCCGGCAAGGTGAAGAAGTGGAACGATCCGGCCATCGCCGGTGAGAACGAGGGCGCCAAGCTCCCGACCACCGACATCAAGCCGATCTACCGGTCGGACGAGTCCGGCACCACCGACAACTTCACGAACTACCTGAACACCACCGTGCCGAAGATCTGGACGTGGGAGAAGGCCAAGAAGTGGCCGAACTCCACCGGTCAGGGCGCGCCCAAGTCCGACGGCGTCACCAGCCAGGTCAAGAGCACCGCGGGCGCGATCTCCTACGTCGAGATGTCGTACGCGGAGAACAACAAGCTCCAGACCGCGCACGTCAAGAACGGCGCCGGCGAGTACACCCAGCTGTCGCCCGACAGCGCGTCCAAGGCCGTCGCGGGGGCGAAGGTCGTCGGCACCGGCAACGACGTCGCGCTGAAGATCGACTACGCGACCAAGGAGGCGGGCGCCTACCCGATCGTCCTGGTCACCTACGAGATCGCGTGCTCGAAGGGGCTGCCCGAGGACCAGGCCAAGTTCGTCAAGTCGTTCCTGACCTACACCTCCAGCGCCGCCGGCCAGAAGATCCTCACCGACGCCGGTTACGCACCGCTGCCGCAGACGGTGCTGACCAAGGTCCAGACGTCCGTGAAGGCCCTGTCCTGACAGTGGATGACGGTTCCCGCCGCCCCGCCGCCGACGATCTCGGCGGCGGGGCAGGCGTGGGTCCGGCCGAAGTGATCCAAGGAGGACCCCCCATGACCAGCGAGAGCGGCGTCGAAGCGCAGGGCGCCGAGAAGGCGGGGGCCGGCGCCCGGCATCGCGCCGCCGGTTCGCGGATGAGCAACGGACGCGCGGGCGACAAGATCTTCGCCGGTGCCGCCCGCGGCTCGGGCATCATCGTGCTGGCGATCGTCGCCGCGATCGCGGCGTTCCTCGTCTGGAAGGCCATCCCCGCCCTCCAGGACAACGAGGCCAACTTCGTCACCGACGAGGAATGGAACCCGAACGCGACGCCGCCCCGGTTCGGCATCGCGCAGCTGGCGTTCGGGACGGTGATGTCGTCGCTGCTGGCGATGCTGATCGCGACGCCGGTGGCGATCGGGATCGCGCTGTTCATCTCGTTCTACTCGCCGCGGCGGCTGGCGTCCGGGCTCGGCTACGTCGTCGACCTGCTCGCCGCCGTCCCGAGCATCGTGTACGGGCTGTGGGGCCTGGCCTTCCTGTCCAAGCACATGGAGGGGATCAGCAAGTTCCTCAACTCGGCGTTCGGCTGGATCCCGCTGCTCGGCGGCGACAGCCCCGGCAAGAACTCCATCTTCACCGCCGGGGTCGTCCTGGCGATCATGATCCTGCCGATCATCTCGTCCATCTCCCGTGAGGTGTTCCTCCAGGTCCCGCAGGCGCATGTGGAGGCCTCGCTCGCGCTCGGCGCCACCCGCTGGGAGATGATCCGGATGTCGGTGCTGCCCTACGGGCGCTCCGGCATGATCGGCGCCTCGATGCTCGGCCTCGGCCGCGCCATGGGCGAGACGATCGCCGTCGCGATGGTGCTGACGTTCGTGCCCGGGATCAACTGGCACCTGCTGGAGAACGGCGGCGCGACGTTCGCGTCCAACATCGCCAACAGCTTCGACGAGGCGACGGTGACCGGGCGCGGCGCCCTGATCGCCTCCGGCCTCGTCCTCTTCGTGATCACCCTGGTCGTCAACATGGCCGCCCGCGCGGTCGTCGCGCGCCGGAAGGAGTTCGTGTGACCACCCTCTCCACCGGCAAGCCCGTCCCCGGCGCCGGGCTCGCCCGGATCTCCGCCCGCCGCAGGATCAAGGACCGGGCCGTCCAGGGACTGGTCTACCTCGCGTTCGTGCTGGCGCTCATCCCGCTGTTCTCGGTGCTCTACACCGTCGTCGTGAACGGCGCCAAGCGCTTCGACCTGAAGTTCTTCCAGTTCTCCATGAACGCCGTCAGCGGCAGCGACGCCGGCGGCGGCGCCTACCACGCCATCATCGGCACCCTCCAGCAGGTCGTGATCACCAGCCTGATCGCCGTGCCGATCGCCGTCCTCACCGCGATCTACCTGGTGGAGTACGCGGGCAACGGACGGCTCGGCAAGCTGATCAGCTTCACCGTGGACGTCATGACCGGAATCCCGTCGGTCGTCGCGGGCCTGTTCATCCTGGCGCTCTGGCTGCTGACCTTCGGGTTCAACTTCTCCGGGTTCGCCGGCTCGCTCGCCCTGGCCATCCTCATGATCCCCACGGTGGTGCGGGCCAGCGAGGAGATGCTGAAGCTGGTACCGAACGAGCTGCGCGAGGCGTCCTACGCGCTGGGCGTCCCGCGCTGGCGGACGATCCTGTTCGTCGTCCTCCCGACCGCCCTCACCGGCATGATCACCGGGATCATGCTCGCGGTGGCCAGGGTGATGGGCGAGACCGCCCCGCTGCTGCTCACGATCTTCTTCACCAAGGCGATCAACAACAACGCCTTCAGCGGCCCGCAGGGCTCGCTGCCCACGTTCATCTGGGAACAGGCGAAGGACCCGAACCAGAACTCGATCGACCGCGCCTGGACCGGCGCGCTCGTGCTGATTCTGATCATCATGCTGCTCAACCTGGTCGCCCGTCTCATCGCGGGCCGGCGCAGGCCCGCAGGCCGCTGACACCCCGATAGGAGCTACCACCCCATGGCCAAGCGGATCGAAGTCTCCGGGCTGCACGCGTACTACGGCGGCGTCCACGCCATCGAGGACATCTCGATGACGGTCGAGCCGCGCTCGGTGACGGCGTTCATCGGACCGTCGGGCTGCGGCAAGTCCACCTTCCTGCGCACGCTCAACCGGATGCACGAGGTCATCCCCGGCGCGCGCGTCGAGGGCAAGGTGATGCTGGACGACGAGGACCTGTACGAGTCGTCGGTCGACCCCGTCGCCGTCCGCCGCGTCGTCGGCATGGTGTTCCAGCGGCCCAACCCGTTCCCCACCATGTCCATCTACGACAACGTCGCGGCGGGCCTGAAGCTGAACGGCGTCCGCCGCAAGAGCCGGCTGGACGAGATCGTCGAGGAGTCCCTGCGCGGCGCCAACCTGTGGAACGAGGTCCAGGACCGGCTGAGCAAGCCCGGAGCGGGCCTGTCCGGCGGGCAGCAGCAGCGCCTGTGCATCGCCAGGGCCATCGCCGTCCAGCCCCAGGTCCTGCTGATGGACGAGCCGTGCTCCGCGCTCGACCCGATCTCGACCCTCGCGATCGAGGACCTGATCGGCGAGCTGAAGAAGGACTACACGATCGTCATCGTCACTCACAACATGCAGCAGGCCGCCCGCGTCAGCGACCGCACGGCCTTCTTCAACATCGCCGGAACGGGCAAGCCGGGCAAGCTCATCGAGATCGACGACACCAGCAAGATCTTCACCAACCCCGAACAGAAAGCTACGGAGGACTACATCACCGGCCGCTTCGGTTAGGCGTTGGCGCGGGTTTTTTCTTCGGCTTCGCCGGGGCGGTGGTCGGGGACGAAGCGGTAGCCGACGTTGCGGACCGTGCCGATCAGGGACTCGTACTCGGCGCCGAGCTTGGCGCGGAGGCGGCGGACGTGGACGTCCACCGTGCGGGTGCCGCCGAAGTAGTCGTAGCCCCAGACCTCCTGGAGGAGCTGGGCACGGGTGAAGACGCGGCCGGGGTGCTGGGCCAGGTACTTCAGCAGCTCGAACTCCTTGAACGTGAGGTCGAGGACGCGGCCGCGCAGTCGGGCGGTGTAGGTGGCCTCGTCGATCGTGAGGTCGCCGCTGCGGATCTCGCCGGGGACGTCGTCGTCGCCCGCCTCGGCGGCGGCGCGTCCGACGGCGAGGCGGAGCCGGGCCTCGACCTCGGCGGGTCCGGCGGTCTGGAGCAGGACGTCGTCCACCCCCCATTCGGGGCTGAGCGCGGCGAGGCCGCCCTCGGTCACGACGGCGAGCAGCGGGCAGTCGAGGCCGGTGGTGCGCAGTAGCCGGCACAGGCTCTTGGCCTGGACGAGGTCGCGGCGCGCGTCCACCAGC
>JBOHBY010000280.1:0-3157 GCA_050698635.1 Spirillospora sp. | reverse complement strand
TCACCGCGGCGGCGACGATCGCGGCGGCGACGGCCATCCGGCGCCGCTCCGGCGGCAGGAACGTCGCGACGACCGACACCATCACCGCGGGCGCGAGCGACCACAGCCGCTGGCCGGGGAGCACCAGCGGGATCACGCCGAGCACCGTCGCGGACGCCCCTCCGGCCGCCACCCACGCCACCGGCGGACGCGCCACGGCCGTACCGGTGGACGGCATCCGCCGCCCGATCAGCACCACCAGCGCCGCGAACAAAACGAGCAGCGCGGCGGCGGCGACGGCACGTCCCCAGGCGGCGAGGTCGGGATGGGCGATCCAGTCCTCGGCGAACAGGGCGATGAAGAGGACGAACGTTCCGGTCAGCGTCCAGCGGGTGTGGTGGCGGAAGCGTTCCAGGCCCGCTTCGCGACCGCCTGCGAAGGGGGCCGGGGGCGCATGACAAATGTCATCGGATCCCATGACGGTTCCCCTGCCCTTCCGTGCGGTTCCGGCACTGCCGGACATTCCCGGCGTCCACCACCGTAGAACGCGAACATACCCCACCCCCGTACTGGAGGGACACCATGATGACGACGACACAGACCGCCCGCCCGCGAGCGATCGCCTGGCGGCACTTCCTGCGCCACTACCTGGAGATGGTCGCCGCGATGTTCGTCGGGATGGCCGTTTTCGGCATCGCCGCGGCGGGCCTGCTCCCGCTCGCCGGGCTGGAGGTCCCCGGCGGCGAGGAGTGGGGCTCGCTGGAGATGGCCGCCGAGATGTCGGCCGGGATGGTCATCTGGATGCGGTTGCGAGGGCACGGCTGGGCGAGCTCGCTGGAGATGACGGGCGCGATGTTCGCGCCGCTCGCCGTCCTGTTCCCGCTGCTGTGGCTGGGTGAGCTCCCGGACGGCTCACTCATGGTCCTGGAACACATCGTGATGCTGCCGGCGATGTTCCTGCTCATGCTCCGCCGCCGCGACGAGTACGGGAGCGCCCACCATGGCTGAGACGATCACGACGATCACCACCGCCGCACGCCGTTTCTGGCCCGCCGCGCTCGCCGCCGCGATGGCCGTCCCGAACCTGGGCGGGGGCGGGACGGAGCAGGTCACTGCCCTGGCCCAGGCGCTCTTGCTGCTGCCCCTGCTGTACCTGGTGGTCGAGACGTTCCAGTGGCGCCGATGGACGTGGGCGGTGCTCGCCGTCTTCCTCGTGTCCTTCACCGTCGTGGAGGCGGTGGACGTGATCGAACCGGCGGTGGTCGTCTCGGGCGTGGCGCTGGGCGTCCTGGTGTGGGGCGCCGTCAGGAAACGCATCACCGGGTCGAAGGCGCTCCAGGCCCAGGCGTTCGGCATGGTCGGGTTCGGGGCGGTCGCGCTGACCGGGCTGGTCATCGACCCGGACGCGGGACGCTACATCGTCGCGTTCGGCTGGTTCGCGCACGGCATCTGGGACCTGGTGTACCTCAAGCGCGACAAGGTCGTGCTCCGCTCGTACGCCCAGTGGTGCGCGGTGGTGGACGTCCTCATCGCCGCCGGGCTGATCTTCGTCCCGTGATTGTCAGGCCGCGCCGATCAGGTGAGGAGGCCGTCGTCGCGGATCGTGCGGAGCGCGTCGCGGGCGGCCTCCAAGGTGCGGTCGACGTCCTCGGCGGTGTGGGCGGCGGAGATGTGGTTGCGCTTGAGCGACAGCGGAAGCATCAGGAAGCCGCGGTCGGTCATGCGGCGGTGGAACGCCACGTAGGCGGCGTCGTTGTTGCGCATGAGGTCGCGGTAGCCGCGGATCGGGCCTTCGGCGAAGTACAGGGAGAACACGCCGCCGAAACCGGCGGCGGTGGCAGCGATGCCGAGCTCGGCGCAGATGCCGGTGAGGCCGGAGCGGACGCGGTCGCCGAGGGCGTGGGTGCGCTCGTAGAAGTCCGGGTGGTCGCGCAGGTAGCTGATGGTGGCGATGGCGGCGGCGGACGAGACCGGGTTGCCGTTGAACGTCCCGGCCAGCAGGACGTCCCCGCCCGCCGAGCTGAAGTGCTCCATCAGGCGGCGGGGCCCGGCGAGACCGGCGATCGGGTAGCCGTTGCCCATCGCCTTGCCGAAGGTCGTCAGGTCGGGGAGGACGCCGCAGATCTGCTGGTAGCCGCCGAGCGCGTGCCGGAAACCGGTGATCACCTCGTCGAAGATCAGCAATGAGCCCTGGTCGGCGGTCAGCGCGCGCAGGCCGGTCACGAACTCCTGCGTCGGGACGAGGGCGCCGACATTGTGCGGGATCGGCTCCATGATCACGGCCGCGATCCGGTCCGGATGCGCCTCGTACAGGGCGCGGACGGAGTCGAGGTCGTTGAACTCGGCGATCAGCGTCGAGCCGAGCGCCTCGGGCAGGATGCCGCGCGAGAGCGGGTCGTCGCCGTAGGCGCGGTCAGGCGCGGAGATCACGTTGCGGGCGACGGCGTCGTGCCAGCCGTGGAAACCGCCCTGGAACTTGATGATCAGCGGGCGTCCGGTGATCGCCCGCGACAGCCGGACCGCCTGCGCGGTCGCCTCGCTGCCCGACATCGCCGAGATCATCTGCTCGGCGGACGGGATCGTCTCGGTGACCAGCCGGGCCAGCTCGATCTCGGGTTCGGTGACGCCCCAGCCGACCAGGTCGATACCGCCGATCGCGGCGCGGACGGCGTCGTCCACCTCGGGCGCGGCGTGGCCGAGCAGGATCGCGCCGAACGCCGCGTGGTAGTCGACGTAGCTGCGGCCGTCGGCGTCGGTGACCCGCGCGCCGGACGCGGCCGTGAGCGCGTAGGGCGCGCCGACCAGGCGGGTGGCGGAGTTGACGCCGCCGGGGATCACGGTCCGCGCGGCGGCGAGCAGCTCGCCGCCGCGGGAGCGCTGCTGCCCGGCCAGCTCGGCGGTGGTCATTCTGGGAGCCCCCAAGATGATTGACAAGTCCTGTCCGGCTGAATAGTTCATGGAAAGGCGTTCCATGTCAATGGTGGATGGTGAGTGATCGCGCTCTGAGCAGGGGCGTCTCAAGATTTTGTGCCGTGACCACTTGACATGTGATCGGGGTGAGGATCAGGATCCGTCGACATGGAATCCCATTCCGTGCTTGTTGTCGGCACCGGGTTCATCGCCGCGCAGCACGCCGCCGCGATCCAGGCCGAGCCGCGGCTGGAGCTGGCCGGCGTGG
>JBOHBY010000279.1:0-2190 GCA_050698635.1 Spirillospora sp. | reverse complement strand
CCGACGGGCTCGGCGCGGGTTTCGCCTTCGCCCACGGGGCGACCTGACCGCCGTTGACGGGCGGGCCGAACTGCGTGATCTCCTTGCCGTCGAGCGCCTTCGTCATGAAGACCTTGAACAGGTCGGCGGGGACCGTACCACCGTAGACCTGGCTGTAGTTGCCGACGCCGATCAGCGACTTGCGGACGCGCTTGCCGTCCTCCCGCCACATCGCCACCGACGTCGCGAGCTGCGGGGTGAAGCCGACGAACCAGGCGGACTTGTTCTCGTCCGTCGTACCGGTCTTGCCCGCCACCGGACGGGAGCCGAGGTTCGCGCGCTTACCGGTACCGGACGTGACGACCGCCTGCATCGCCGACGTGGCGTCCCTCGCGACGCCCTCGCTGAACGCCTGCGTGGGCTTCTGCCAGGGCAGCTTCTCCAGGACCTGGCCGCGGGTGTTCGTGATCGCGTTGCCGTTGCTGTCGGTGATCTTGGCGATGACGTGCGCTTCCCGGTGCTTGCCCTCGGCGGCGAACGTCGAGTAGACCGACGCCATCGTGACGGCGCTCGCGTCGATGACACCGAGCGGCAGCGAAGTGTAGGTCGGGTTGAGGTTCGCGGTCGTCTTCGGGATGCCCATCTTCTTGGCCATGTCGATGACGTTGGTCAGCTGGACCTTCTGCCCGAGCTCGACGTACGACGTGTTGATGGACATCGCCGTCATCTGCTTGAGGTTGTAGACGCCGTTCTCCGACCGGCTGTCGTTGGTGAACGTCGCGCCGTTGATGGTCCGCCTGTAGGAGCCGTCCATCGTCGTCTGGAGGCTGACGCCCTGGTCGAGGGCGGTGGCCAGCACGATCGGCTTGAACGACGAACCCGGCTGCACCCTGCCCAGGAAGGAGTAGTCGAACTGCTCCTTGCGGTAGTCGGGCCCGCCGTAGGCGGCGACCACCCCGCCCGTCTTCGGGTCGATGCTGGCGAGCCCGAACTTGATGTCCTTGCCGAGCCCGTTCTGCTTCTTGATCTGCTGGACGGCCTTGTTGGTGTAGTCCTGCAGCCGCTTGTCGAACGTCGTCGTGACCTTGATGCCCTTGGAGTAGATCGACTCGTCGATGCCGAGCTGGTCCAGCTCGGCCATCACGCGGTCCTGGAGGAAGCCGGTGTTCTCGTCGTCCGGGGCGTCGCTCCAGTTCTCCTGCGTCTGCGGGAACTTCGCCGCCGCGCGCTTGCCCGCGTCGAGCCAGCCCTTCTTGACCATCCCGTCCAGGACGTAGTTCCAGCGGCTGATCAGCGCCTGCTTGGCCGGGTTCGACGCCGGGCCGTAGGTGGCGAAATACCCCGGCCGCTGGATCAGCGCGGCGAGCATCGCCGCCTCCGACTCGTTGAGCTGGGTGACGGGCTTGTGGAAGTAGGCGCGGGACGCCGCCTGGATGCCGTACGACCGGCGCCCGAAGGGAACCGTGTTCAGGTACAGCTCCAGGATCCGCTCCTTCTTCATCTCTTTGCCCAGCCGGACGGAGATGAGGATTTCCTTGAGCTTGCGGCTGACCGTCCGGTCACGGCTGAGGGTGGCGTAGTAGTTCCGGGCCATCTGCTGCGTGATCGTCGAGGCACCGGCGACGTCCCCGCCCGTCACGGCGCGGAACGCCGCGCCCGCGATGCCGGTCGGTGAGATGCCTGGCTCGGTCCAGAACTCGCGATCCTCGGCGGCGAGCACCGCGTTCTGGACGTGCTTGGGAACCTGGTTGAGCGGGATGTCCTCGCGGTGGGTGCCGAACCGGGCGAGGGTCGAGCCGTCCGAGAACGTGATCAGCGACTCCTGGCGGAGCGCGTCCTGCTGCTTCTCGCTCGGGATCGGGGTGTTGGCGTACGCGACGATGACCAGCGCGGCCATCCCGAGGATCAGCACGCTGGTGACGGCCAGGACGACCTTCCAGGACGGGACGTACCGCCGCCACCCGGTCTTCTTCTCCCCGTCGCCCGACCGTTTTCCGCGCCCGCTCCAGAACGCGCTGCGCTCACCGCGCTCACCGCGTTCACCTCGGCCGCCGCGGCCGCCGCGCCTGCCGCGTCCGCCGTCGTCGTTGCCCCAGAAGCTCTCGTCTCCGCCGTCGCCGGGGCCACCGGGCCCGCCGCGTCCACCGGAACCGCCGCCGAAGCCGCCGCCACCGTCACCGCCTCCACCGGAACCGCCGCGTCCGCCAGGAC
>JBOHBY010000278.1:0-3597 GCA_050698635.1 Spirillospora sp. | reverse complement strand
CTGGTCACCCAGTAGGAGCCCCTCCGGGCTCAGCCGGCGGCTCCGACGGAGTGCAGGCCGCCGTCGACGTGGACGATCTCGCCCGTCGTCGCGGGGAACCAGTCCGACAGGAGCGCCGCGCACGCCCGCGCGGTCGGCTCGCTGTCCTTGATGTCCCAGCCGAGCGGCGCGGCCTTCGGCCACATCTCCGTCATGCCCTCGAACCCGGGGATGCTCTTGGCCGCCATCGTCGACAGCGGTCCCGCGGCGACGAGGTTGACCCGGATGCCCTGCGGGCCCAGGTACTTGGCCAGGTAGCGGGCGCACGACTCCAGGCCCGCCTTCGCCACGCCCATCCAGTCGTACACGGGCCACGCCTTGGTGGCGTCGAAGTCGAGGCCGACGACGGAGCCGCCGTCCTTCATCAGCGGCAGGCACGCCATCGTCAGCGACTTCAGCGAGTACGTGGAGGCGTGCATGGCGGTCGCGACGTCCTCCCACGGCGTCTCCAGGAAGGTGCCGCCGAGCGCGGTCTGCGGCGCGAACGCGATCGCGTGGACGACGCCGTCCAGGTGGTCGAAGCCGTGGTCGCGCAGGTTCCCGGCGAGCGCGTCGAGCTGCGCGGTGTCGGTCACGTCCAGCTCGATCACCGGCGGCGGCGAGTCGGGGCCCGACGGGAGCCGCTTGGCGGTGCGCGCGGTGAGCGTCGGGCGCGGGTAGGCGGTCAGCGCCACCTCGGCGCCCTGCTCCTGCGCGATCCGCGCGATGTGGAAGCCGATCGAGGCGTCGGTGAGGACGCCGGTGACCAGGATCCGCTTGCCTTCGAGAATGCCCATGTCGCTCAGTGCCCCATCCCTCAGTGCCCCATCCCTCAGTGCCCCATTCCCAGGCCGCCGTCGACCGGGATCACGGCCCCGGTGATGTAGGCGGCGTCCTCGCTCGCCACGAACCGCACGGCCTTGGCGATCTCCTCCGGTCTGGCGATCCGGCCGAGCGGGATCGCGGCGGTGATGGCCTTCTGCTGGTCCTCGGTCAGCACCGCCGTCATGTCGGTGTCGACGAACCCGGGCGCGACCACGTTGACGGTCACGCCGCGGGAGCCGAGTTCGCGGGCCAGGGACCGGGCGAACCCGACCATGCCCGCCTTGGACGCGGCGTAGTTCGTCTGCCCCGCCGAGCCCGCCAGCCCCACCACCGAGGACAGCAGCACGATCCGGCCGGAGCGCTTGCGCATCATGCTCTTCACCGCGCGCTTGGCGACGCGGAAGGAGCCGGTCAGGTTCGTGTCGAGCACCGAGGTGAACGTCTCCTCGCTCATGATCGCCAGGAGGGTGTCCTTGGTGATCCCGGCGTTGGCGACGACCACCTCGACCGGCCCCTGCTCCGCCTCGACCTTGGAGAACGCGGCGTCGACGTCCTCGGAGCTCGTCACGTCGCACCGGACGGCGAACAGGCCGTCCGGCGGCTCACCGGACCGGTAGGTGACGGCCACGGCGTCGCCCGCCGCGGCGAGCTCGCGGGCGATGGCCAGGCCGATGCCCCGGTTACCCCCGGTCACGAGGACAGAGCGACTCATCAGGACCCTCTCGTTCAGGCTCGTACATGCTCGTTCAGCCTCGTACGGGCTGCGCGGCTGCTGCGGCACGACACTAGCGGCCGGTCGCCGCCGTGCGGATGTGCCGAACCGACAAGTTCCGCCGACCCCGCTTTGTTCACCGCGCGGACGGCGGCGGCACGCGCGCGGGGCGCGGGGGTAGGTTGCGGAGGGTGCATGACATCGATCCCTCATTCACCGCGCTGCCGCTGCGCGCGCTCGCCGACGCGGCCCTCACCCGGGCCCGGGAGCTGGGCGCCGAGCACGCCGACTTCCGACTCGAACGCATCCGAAGCCAGACGCTGCGCCTGCACGACTGCGCGCTGGAGACCGCCCTGGACGCCGACGACGTCGGGCTGTCCGTCCGCGTCGTCAAGGACGGCACCTGGGGCTTCGCCGCCGGCATCGACCTGACCCCGGACGGCGCGGCCCGCGTCGCCGCGCAGGCCGTGGACGTCGCCGCCGTCGCCAAGGCCGTGAACCGCGAGCCGATCGAGCTCGCGCCCGAACCCGTCCACGGAGAGCGCACCTGGATCTCCGCCTACGAGATCGACCCGTTCGACGTCCCGACCGCCGACAAGATCGCGCTGCTGGCCGGGTGGAGCCGCCGGCTGCTCGCCGACGACCGCGTCGACCACGTCGACGCCACGATCATGCAGGTCAAGGAGAACAAGTTCTTCGCCGACCTCGCCGGGACCGTCACCACCCAGCAGCGCGTCCGGCTGTATCCCGCCGTCGACGCCGTCGGCATCTCCGGCGCGCTGTTCGACACGATGCGCACGCTCGCGCCGCCCGCCGGGTACGGGTGGGAGTGGCTGACCGGCGGCCACTGGGACTGGGACGGCGAGCTCGCCCGCATCCCCGAGCGGCTCGCCGAGAAGCTCGCGGCCCCGTCGGTCGAGGCGGGCGTGTACGACGTCGTCGTCGACCCGTCCAACCTGTGGCTGACGATCCACGAGTCGATCGGCCACGCCACCGAGCTGGACCGGGCGCTCGGCTACGAGGCCGCCTACGCGGGCACCTCGTTCGCCACGCCCGACAAGCTCGGGAACCTCCAGTACGGCTCGAAGGTCATGAACGTCACCGGGGACCGCACCGCCGAGCACGGCCTCGCCACCATCGGCTATGACGACGAGGGCGTCGAGGGCCAGTCGTTCGACATCATCTCCGAGGGCCTGTTCACCGGGTACCAGACCGACCGGCGCATCGCCCGCCTCACCGGCGCGGGCCGCTCCAACGGGTGCGCGTTCGCGGACGCGGCGTCCAGCATGCCGATCCAGCGGATGGCGAACGTGTCGCTCCAGCCCGCCGTGGACGGCCCGTCCACCGACGAGCTGATCTCCGGCGTCGACCGCGGCATCTACATCGTCGGCAACAAGAGCTGGTCGATCGACATGCAGCGCTACAACTTCCAGTTCACCGGGCAGCGGTTCTACCGGATCGAGAACGGGCGGCTCGCCGGGCAGCTCCGCGACGTCGCCTACCAGGCCACCACCACCGACTTCTGGAACTCCATGGAGGCGGTCGGCGGCCCGCAGACGTACGTGCTCGGCGGCGCGTTCAACTGCGGGAAGGGCCAGCCGGGGCAGGTCGCGCCGGTCAGCCACGGCTGCCCGTCCGCGCTGTTTCGCGGCGTCAACATCCTCAACGCGCTGAAGGAGGCCGGCCAGTGACCACGATCAGGCCGAGCACGATCAGGCCGGGCGAGGCCGTCGAGCGGGCGCTGGCCCTGTCGCGCGCCGACGGCTGCGTCGTCATCGCCGACGAGTCGAGCACCGCGAACCTGCGGTGGGCGGGCAACACCCTCACCACCAACGGCGTGACGCGCTCCACCCGCCTCACCGTGATCGCGCTGCGGAACACGGCGGGCGGTGTCGCCGCGGGCGTGGTGTCGCGGTCGGCGGTCGGCGCCGACGGCATCGAGGACCTCGTCCGTGCCGCCGAGAGAGACGCCGCCGGGAACGAGCCCGCCGAGGACGCCCGTCCGCTCGTCGCGGACGGCCCCGCCGCCGCGACCGCCGCGT
>JBOHBY010000277.1:0-2003 GCA_050698635.1 Spirillospora sp. | reverse complement strand
GAGCTGACCAGCCCGCTCGGCTCCATCGACGAACTCCAGCGCGCCGCCGCCGAGGCCGGGATCGGCGGCGGCGACGCGCTGCGGTCCGTCCAGGTCAAGGCGCCCTCGCTGCGCGACCTGCTGCGGCGCGACCCGTCGCTGCGCGCCGCCGTCGCGGAGGACCCCCGGTGATCGCGGTCATCGGCAGCTTCGCGCTGATCGAGTACCGCGCGCTCGTCCGGGCCAAGTTCCCGTTCGTGTGGTTCGTGCTGCTGCCGGCGGCGTCCAGCGCCATCCTCGGGCCGGCGGTCGCCGGGCTCAGCCAGGAGGGCGCGACCGGACGCGTCACCGTCGGTTTCGGCGTGATGTTCTCCTACATGACGGTCAACTACGTCGGCCGTGCGCTCTACCGCGAGTTCGACTCCCACACGTGGCGGCGCACGGCGACGGCGGCGCCGGGGAAGGCCGCGTACCTGCTCGGGAAGTGCCTCCCGGTGCTCACCATCGGGATCGGCCAGCTCGCCGTGTTCACGGTCTTCGCCGTCGCCGTCCTGGACCTGCCGCTGCGGGCGGGCGGGTGGGGCGGGCTCGTCCAGCTGATGCTCGTCCTGCTGCCGTTCACGTTCACGGGGCTGGCGACGGGCGCGCTCCTCTACACGCTGATCAGGCGGGCCGAGCTGTTCTTCTCGCTGACGTACCTGATCCTCATGGTCCTCGGCGCGCTCGGCGGCGCGATCGTCGCCTCGCCGCAGCTGCCGGAATGGTCGCAGGTCGCGGGTTACGCCACCCCGCACTACTGGGCGATGCGGGCCATCGACGAGGCCACCCTCGGGACCGGGCGGTGGAGCGTCGTGCTGGAGAGCTCGGCGCTGCTCGTGCTGTTCGGGACGGTGTTCGCCGCCGTCGCCGTCGCCCGGCTCGACCCGCGCAAGGAACGCTACTCGATCTAGACCCTGGAACCAGACCCAGGCGAAGCTCCCGGGAAGGAGGCTCATGTTCGAGCGGCTGGGAAGGTGGGTGTACCGCCACCGGCGCCTCGTGCTCGGCTGTGCCTTAGGGGCCGTGCTGTTCGCCGGTGTGTGGGGTACCCGTCTCTTCCCGGCCCTGTCCGGCGGCGGCTTCGACGCCCCGCACAGCGACAGCGTCCGCGCCGCGGAGACGATCGAGGCGCGGCTCGGACGCGACGACGCGGACGTGCTCGTCCTCTACCGCAGCGACCGCACCACCGTCGACGACCCCGGCTACCGGGGCGCGGTCGTCTCCGCCGTCGGCGCGCTGCCGCCCGGCGTCGTGCAGCGCGCGGTCACCTACTGGAACAGCGGATCCGCCGACCTGGTCAGTGCCGACCGCCGCGCCACCTACGTGGCGATCACCCTGCGGGGCGACAAGGACCGGCGCGAGACGTCGTTCGAGCGGATCGAGGACGGCCTGCGCGTCCCCGGTCTCGACACCCGGATCGGCGGGCTCACCGCCATCGACCGCGACATCAACGACCAGGTCGCCGAGGACATCGCGCGCTCGGAACTGCTGTCGGGCCCGGTGCTGCTGATCTTGCTCGTGCTGATCTTCCGGGGGCTCGTCCCGGCCGCGCTGCCGCTGGTGATCGGGGCGACCGCCATCCTCGGCGCGTTCAGCGCGCTGCACGCGCTCACCTACGTGACGTCGGTTTCTGTGTACTCCATCCAGATCGTCACCATCCTCGGGCTCGGCCTCGCGATCGACTACGCGCTCTTCATGGTCAGCCGGTTCCGGGAGGAACTGGGCAAAGGCCTGCCGGTCGAGGAGGCCGTGGCCCGCACCTCGGCGACCGCCGGGCGGACGATCGCGGTGTCCGGGGTCACGGTGGCGATCTCGCTGTCCGGCCTGCTGATCTTCCCGGAGGGGTTCCTGCGGTCGATGGGCTTCGGCGGGCTGGCGGCGGTGCTGATCGCCGTCCTCGCCGCGGTGGTCGTGCTGCCGGCGCTGCTCGGGACGCTCGGGCACCGGGTGGACGCGCGCGGCGTGCGCGGCGTGCGCGGCGTGCG
>JBOHBY010000276.1:0-13332 GCA_050698635.1 Spirillospora sp. | reverse complement strand
GGCGGGGTCCCCGGCCAGGGCGGCGCGGCCGGGAGCGGGCTCGGGCCGGCCAACTCGGCGTCCGAGAACGACCTGGTCAACGAGCTCGCCGCGCCCGCGCTCGACGAGGTCCCCGAGGAGCTGCCGGACTGGTCGAGCGTCCTGGTCGGCCCGATCTACCGGGGCACGGAGGTGACGGTCAGGTGAGGCTCACCGGCCAGGGGCTGAAGGGGCTGGCGTTCCCGCTCACCAGCTCGCTGATCTTCATCGCGGTGACGGTGACGGCGACGCTGCTGCTGGCGTCCAGCATCACCGGCGCGACCAGCGGCGACCGCGTCACCTACTACGCCAAGTTCACCGACGTCGCCGGGCTGCATCCGGGGCACGGCGTCCGGATCGCGGGCGTCGAGGTCGGCCAGGTCGAGGAGATCAAGGTCAGCGACCGGCGGCTCGCCCGGGTCAGGTTCGAGGTCGACCGCGACCGGGACATCCCCGCGTCGGCGACCGCCGCCGTCAAGTACCTCAACCTCGTCGGCGGACGGTACATCGCGCTCGGCCGCGGCACCGGCCCGCCCGGCCAGGAGCTGAGACCCGGCGGGACGATCCCGGTCCAGCAGACGACGGGGACGCTCAACCTCACCCAGCTCTTCCAGGGCTTCCAGCCGCTGATGCAGGCGCTGTCGCCCGGCGACGCCAACAAGCTCTCCGAGTCGATCGTCCGGGTGCTCCAGGGCGAGGGCGGCACGATCGAGAGCCTGCTGCGCACGGTCGGCCAGCTGACGACCACGCTCGCCGCCAAGGACAGGGTGATCGGGCAGGTCATCACGAACCTCGACAGCGTCGTCCAGACGGTCAACGACCGCGACCGGCAGCTCGTCGACCTCGTCACGACGCTGCGCCGCTTCACCTCGGGCCTGGCCGCCGACCGCAAACCGATCGGCGAGGCGCTCGGCTCGATCGCCGACCTGACCAGCGCCACCGCCGGCCTGCTCCAGGTCGCGCGGCCGCCGCTGAAGGACGACATCGTCCACCTGGGCCGCCTCGCCGACAACCTCAACCGCGACAGACCGCTGCTGGAGCGCTTCCTCCAGCGGTCGCCGGGGAAGATGGCGACGCTCGGGCGCCTCGGCTCGTACGGGTCGTGGATGAACTTCTACCAGTGCGAGGTCGAGCTGGTCGGTGCGACCTGGGCCGGCGCCGACGTGACCGACCGGCCACCGCCGACCGGGATCCCCATCAAGGACGCGAGGTGCCGCGGATGACCGCCCCGACCCCCGCGCCGCCCCCGTCTCCGGGACACCGTCCGCTGCCGCGGGCGCTGCCGCGCCTGAAGAAGGGCCGGCGGCGGCTGAAGCCGCTGCGCGAGCGCAACCCGGTCGCGGTGTCGGTCGTCGGCATCGCCGTCCTGCTGGTGCTCGGCCTGCTCGCCTTCCGCGCCGACGACCTGCCCGTCATCGGCGGCGGGACGACCTACACCGCCCACTTCTCCGAGGCCGCCGGGCTGAAGGACGGCCAGGAGGTCCGCGTCGCCGGGGTGAAGGTCGGCAAGGTCACCGGCGTCGCGCTGGACGGGAACAAGGTCGAGGTCACCTTCCGGGTCAAGGACACCTGGGTCGGCGACGCCACCCGCGCCACCATCATGATCAAGACGCTGCTGGGGTCGAAGTACCTCCAGCTCGACCCGCTCGGCGCCCGCGAGCAGGACCCCGGACGGCCGATCCCGCTCGACCGGACGGTGTCCCCCTACGACGTCACGACCGCGTTCGAGGACCTCGGCCGGACGTTCGACAGGCTCGACACCGCCAAGCTCGCCGCCAGCCTGGAGACGATCTCCACGACGTTCGAGGACACCCCGGCGAGCGTCCGCGTCGCGCTGAAGGGCCTGTCGTCGCTGTCGACCACGATCGCGTCGCGGGACGCCGAACTGGCGCGGCTCCTCGCCGGGACCAAGAAGCTGTCCGGCACGCTCGCCGCGCAGAACGACCAGTTCAGAATCCTGTTCAAGGACGGCAACCTGCTGCTCGACGAGCTGCGCCGCCGCCGCGAGGCGATCCACGCGCTGCTGGTCGGCGGGCGCCGCCTCGCCGACGAACTGGTCGGGCTGGTCGGCGACAACCGCTGGAAGCTGAAGCCGATGCTCGCCTCCCTCAACGAGGTGACCGGCGTCCTCGAACGCAACCAGAAGAACCTCGACCGGACGCTGCGCACCGCCGCCCCCTACATCCGCGTCGTCGGCAACGCGATGGGCAACGGGCGCTGGGTGGACGGCTACCTGTGCGGCACCGTCCCGAGGGAGTACCTGGAGGGCGGTAAGTGGGAGCCGCCCGGGAAAAGCTGCATTCCGCCTCACCTGACGGGAGGGCGGTGAGATGGCGACCACGCGCACCGTGAAGTTGCCGCGGCTTCCGTCGCCTATGCGCGACCACCGGACGCGGGTCCTGGAGGCGCTGATCGCGGCGCTGGTGATCCTGGTCGCGGTCGCGCTGATCCCGATGCTGACCGGCGGCCCGACCCGGCGGATCACCGCCTACTTCGGCACCGCCATCGGCGTCTACCCCGGCTCCGACGTGCGCGTCCTCGGCGTGAAGGTCGGGTCGATCGACTCCGTCGAGCCGCTCGGGAACCGGGTCAGGGTCGTGCTGCGGGTGGAGGAGAAGGTGAGCGTCCCCGCCGGGGCGCACGCCGTCGTCATCGCCCCGAACCTCGTCTCCGACCGGTACGTGCAGCTCGACCCGGCCTACAGTGGCGGCCCCGCGATGCCGGACGGCGCGTCCATCGACGAGAGCCGGACCGCGACGCCCCTCGAACTCGACCAGCTCTACGACGCCGTCCGGCGGTTCTCCGGCGACCTCGGGCCGCAAGGCGTGAACGCGCAGGGCGCGCTGTCGGACGTCGTCCGCGTCGGCGCCGCCAACCTCGGCGGCAACGGCAAGGCGCTCAACACCACGATCGCCGACCTCGGCAAGGCGTCGCAGACCCTGTCGGACTCCAGCGACGACCTGTACGCCACCGTCGCCAACCTCAACAAGTTCAGCGTGATGCTCAGGGAGAACGACACGCAGATCCGGCTCGCGGAGAGCCAGCTCGCCGAGGTCAGCGGGTTCCTCGCCGCCGACAGGGACGAGCTCGGCGCCGCGCTGCGGAGCCTCGCGCGGGCGCTCGCCGAGGTCAAGGGGTTCATCGAGGACAACCGCGAGCTGCTGAAGAAGAACGTCGGCAAGCTCGCCGGGATCACGCAGGTCCTCGTCGACCAGCGCGCGTCGCTCGCCGAGTTCCTCGACACCGCGCCGCTGCTCACGCAGAACGCGCTGAACGCCTACGACCCGAAGACCCGGTCGCTGATGACCCGCGGCAACCTGCTGGAGATCACCAAGGCGTTCGGGAGCACGAGCCAGCCCGGCGTCGACCCGCCCGCCGCCGACCTGCGGCCGATGTGCGCGGCGGCGGCGTCCGCGACCCCGACGCTCCGCGAGCAGTGCGAACGGCTGAAGAAGTCCGGGCTGGTCGCGGTGCCGCCGTCGGAGACGTCCGGGGTGCCACCGCTGCCCCTGCCGCCCGCCGGCCGCACCTACGCCGGGCCCGGCGGAGAGGCGGGCCGCTGATGCGCACGCCAAGACTCGTCGCGACCTTCACCGCTGCGGTCGTCGTGCTGGCGGGCTGCTCGATGCGGATCGAGGACGTCCCGCTGCCCGGCGGCGCCGACCTCGGCGACCACCCGTACACGGTGAAGGTGCAGTTCCAGGACGTGCTGAACCTCGTCCCGCAGGCCGCCGTCCGGGTCAACGACGTCCCGGTCGGACGGGTGAAGAAGGTGTCGCTGCCCAAGGGCTCGTGGAACGCCGAGGTCACGCTGCTGGTGAACGGCGACGTCCGCCTCCCGGCGAACGCGACCGCGAACCTGGAGCAGTCGAGCCTGCTGGGGGAGAAGTACATCAAGCTCGCGGCCCCTGCGACGGCGCCGTCCGCGCAGCCGCTGACCGACGGCGGCACGATCCCGGTGTACCGGACGACGCGCAACGCCGACACCGAGGAGGTCTTCGGCGCGCTGTCGCTGCTGCTGTCCGGCGGCGGGCTCCCGCAGATCCGGACGATCAACCGGGAGCTGAACAAGGCGCTCGGCGGGCGCGAGGACAAGGTCCGCTCCGCGCTGGAGAACCTGAACGGCCTCACCGCCACGCTCAACCAGAACCGCAGGTCGATCGTGGACGCGCTGGACGGCCTGAACCGGCTGTCGGCCACGGTCGCGTCCCGCAACGGGCAGGTCGCGACCGTCCTGGACGACCTGTCACCCGGCCTGAAGGTCGTGGACGAGCAGCGCGGCCAGCTCGTCGAGATGCTGCACAAGCTGGAGAAGCTCGCGGCCGTCGCCGTCAAGGTGATCAACGCGAGCAAGGACGACACGGTCGCGAACCTGCGCTCGCTCGCGGTGATCCTGCGCAAGCTCGCCGACTCCGGCCGCGACCTGCCGAAGTCGCTGGAGGTGCTGCTCACCTACCCGTTCACCGACGAGGCGCTCAAGGCCGTCAAGGGCGACTACCTCAACGGCTACCTGACCGTCGTCGCCACCACCGGCAACACCTGCGTGATCCCGCCGGCGGAGAAGTACGACCCGCGCCCCGACCCGAAGCGGCTGCGCGCCCTGGCCGACGCGCCGCCGCCCGCAGGCCCGCTCCCCGTCCCGTGCCCGGACACAGGGAACGGCACCGGATCCGGTGCTCCCGCTCCGCCCGCCACCCAGACGCCGCAGACGCCGCCGGGCGGTGGTGTTCCGGGCGACCGGCCCGCCCTTCCGCTGCCGACGCTCGGGGAGGGGAACTGACATGCTGACCGCGGTCACCCGGATCAAGATCGTCGCGTTCGCCGTCATCGCGGTGCTGGTGATCGGCTACATCGGCGTCAACTACGCCGACCTCGGCCGGTACGTCGGGATGCGCGGCTACTACACCGTCCGGCTCGACCTGCCGACGACCGGCGGGCTGTTCGAGGGATCCGCGGTGTCGTACCGGGGCGTCACCGTCGGCAAGGTCGGCAAGCTCGACCTGACCCGGGACGGCGTCGTCGCCGAACTCCACATCGACTCCTCGGCACCGAAGATCCCCAAGCACCTTCAGGCGGTCGTCGCGAACCGCTCCGCCGTGGGCGAGCAGTACGTGGACCTGCGGCCGAACGCGCCGTCCGGGCCGTACCTGGCGCAGGGCGTCACGATCCCGCGCAGCGCCGCGACCACACCGGTGCCCGTCAACGAGACGCTGAAGAGCGTCAACGACCTCGCCGCCTCGCTCCCGCTGGGCGACGTCCGGGTGCTGATCGACGAGCTCGGGCTGGCGTTCGCCGGGCAGGGCCCGCACCTCCAGCAGCTCCTCGACACCAGCGCCCGGTTCGTGTCGGCGTCCGACGCCGCGTTCCCCGACTCCCGCGCGCTCATCCACAACGGGCAGGCGGTGCTGCGGACGCAGAACGAGATGTCGGCGGCGTTCAGGTCGTTCGCGTCCAGCTCCCGCCTGCTCGCCGCGCAGCTCCGCGACTCCGACACCGACCTGCGCAAGCTCATCGCGTCCGGCCCCGGCGGGGCCAACGAGATCTCCGCGCTCCTGCGCGACCTGGACCCCGACCTCGGCGTCCTGCTCGCCAACCTGCTCACGACCGCGCGGATCGGCGAACCGCGCCAGGCCGGGATCGAGGAACTGCTCGTCGACCTTCCGAAGGTCGCCGGGATGGGCTCCACGATCGTGTCCGGCGGCAAGCTCCGGCTCGGCCTGGTGAACACGTTCTTCAACCCGCAGCCCTGCACGCGCGGCTACGGCGGGACCGTCTACCGTCCGGGCGACGACCTGACGTCCGGCCCCGGATTCAACAGCGGCGCGCGGTGCGCGGAGAGCCCGAGCACCGGCATCAACGTGCGCGGCACCGCGAACGCGCCGCGCCAGGGCGTCCCGTCCCCGGCCAAACCAGGCACGCTGAGCGGCACCCCCAGCGGCGATCTCCTCGACAAGCTGGGCCTCCCCGGCCTGACGAGCCCCGCCCCCGCCCCCGCCTCGCCCGGTGACCTGCGCACACTTCTCGGACTCGGAGCCCTGCGATGACGTGGGCGACCCGGTGGATCCGTCCGGCAGGCTACGTCCTCACGGCCGCCGCGACCGTCTTCCTTTGCGTGTCGCTCTGGTCGCTGATCCAGTCGGGACGCGGCGCCGACCACGACCTCGCCGCCGCCCGCGACGAGGTCAGCCGGACGGCCGTCCGCGACCTCGCGCTGCTCAACAGCATCGACCCCAAGGTCGCCGAACTCGACCTGGCCCACTGGCTGGACGTCGCCACCGGCCCGTTCTACGACGCGCTCAAACGCGACATGCCCAACGCGCGCGCGAGGTTCGCCAAGCAGAAGGCCGCCTCGCACGGACGCGTGACCGCCCTCGCCGTCACCACCCTCGACCGCTCCGCCGGAGAGGCCACGGTCATCGCGTCCGTGAGGGTCCGCACCGGTCCGTCCGGAGACGCCGCCGAGGGCACCGAGCAGCGTAAACGCTACGAGGCCGGGATGCGGCGCGTCGGCGACGTCTGGAAGATCGGCTCGCTGAAGCCCCTGTCGCCAGGGAGGAGCGGGCCATGAGCCTCACCGAACGGGACCGGCCGCCCGCGCGCCGCGTCCCGATCCCGCGCAAGAAGAAGCCTGCCCGGCGCCCGCTCGTTCCAGCACTCAGGCGGGCCGCCGAGCGGGGGTGGCCGGTGGCCCTTGCCCTGGCGATCTGCCTGTCCGCCCTCGCCGTGGACGGCTGGGCCGACAGGCGGAGCGAGGGTTCACCGGCCGCCAACCGCGCGCTCGTCGACCGCGCTCGCAGCGAGACGGTCATCGCGGACGTGTCCGCCAAGGTCGCGCGGATCTTCACCTACGCGCACACCGACCCCGCGGCCACCGAACGCGCGGCGAACGAGGCCCTCACCGGCCGCGCCACCGGCGACTACCGCGGGCTGTTCGGCCTGGTGAAAAGGAACGCCCCGGCCATGCGGCTCTCCCTCACCACGAAGGTCGCCAAGGCCGGGCTGATCGAACTCACCCGTGACGGGACGGCGGTCCTGCTGGTCGTCCTCGACCAGACCGCGACCCGCGACGGCAAGCCGACCGGCACGCCGGTCGCGGCGCAGCTCATCGTCACGGCCCGCCACGACGACCACGGCTGGCGCATCAGCGACCTCCGGGCCGCCTGAAGGAAGGGGTGGAACTCAGGTGACCAAGACGAAGACGGCCGAAGAGCCCGAAACCCAGACGGACGAGACCCCAGCACCGGAACCTGAACCTGAACCTGAACCGGAGTCGCCCCGCCGCCGGTCCGGAGACCCGCTGGTCAGGGTGGCCCTCGCGGTGACCGTGATCGCCGCGCTGGTCTGCGCGTGGTTCGGCTACTCCTACCGTTCGGCCTCAAGCGACGACTCGCTCACCTACGCCGCCGATCGCGACCGCGTCCTCGCCGCCGCCGACCAGGCGATCGTCAACCTCAACACCCTCGACCACCGCGACGTGGACGGGGGCCTGAAGGTCTGGCAGGACTCCTCGACCGCCGAGCTCTACAACGAGATCGTCCAGGGCCGTGCCCGGCTCAAGGGCGACATCGAGAAGGCGAAGACGACCAGCACGGCGAAGATCCTTGAGTCGGCGCTCACCGAACTCGACACCCGGGCCGGAAAGGCCGCGGTCATCGCCGCCGTCAACGTCACGATCACCCGCGCGGACGGGAAGCCCGCGACCAACCTCCGCAGGTTCGCGGGCCAGCTCACCAGGACGTCCTCGGGCTGGAAGCTGTCGGCCCTCGGCCAGGCCCCGACCGGAACCCCCTGACGAGGAGCACCCATGGCAGCGATCAGCACGCTCGGCCGCGCGGTCCCCGGCACCGGCCGGAGCCGCCTCGTCACGTTCTTCGGCGCCCTCACCGTCGCGTTCGGCGCTGCCGCGGCCTGGTTGCACGGTCAGGCGGGTGACCTGTCGGGCGCGGCGTCCGCCGAGAACGACGCGCTCACCGACAACGCCCGCACGGCCGAGGTCAAAGGCCAGATCACCACGGCGGTGAACACGGCCTTCTCCTACAACTACGCCGATGTGGCCAAAACCGAGAAGGCCGCGCGTGAAGTCCTTACCGGCAACGCCGTCCAGCAGTACAACGAGCTTTTCGCGCTCGTCCGCAAGCAGGCGCCCGCACAGAAACAAGTGCTCACTACGACGGTCACCGACTCCGCGGTCAAATCCCTCACCGGCGGCGACGCGCGCCTGCTCGTCTTCGCCGACCAGCGCAACACCCGCACCGACAAGAACGAGACGAGCTATTCCGCGGCGGCCTTCGCCGTGAACGCCGTCCACGTCAACGGCAACTGGAAGATCAGCGCCATCGACACGCTGACCGGCTCCGGATGACGGACCTGAGTAAATGGTCGCCGGTCGCCGCACAAAGGAGGCCATATGCGCAGAGCGCATCGGAACACGCTCAACACCCTGTCGTTGATCGGGACGGCTGCCGTCGCCACCGTCGCGGCGGCCGCGACCGCGGGCTGGACGTTCCTGAACGGCGGAACACTGGTGGCCTCCAGCCATACGAACCTGCGATTCGAGACCGTGGACAGCGGCGCGCACCTGGACTGCGGCTACTCGCGCGCGAAATCCACCGCCATGTCGGGGTCGGAACTCTCCGGGATCGATATGGTGTCGATCGAAGAAATCGAATTCTCGTCCCCCAGCAACCCGGACGGGTCCGGGCTGTGCTCGGCGAGCGCGGGTTATACCGGCCGCGTCATCCCGAAGGGTCTGCCATGGAAATTCCAGGCGGGCGGTTTCGACGCGGCCACGGGCACGGTCACAGGGAAGGTCACCGGTGTTTCGGTGTCGGTCGAGTTCTCCGACTACTGCCAGGTCGACTTCACGGCGCCCGGCGGAGGGCCGGGTGAGGTCTATATCAGATACAAGAACTCCACCGGCGAGATCCTGATCGACAGGTCGGACGGACGCGGAACCAATCTGGTCATCGAAAAGACGAACGGCCTGTGCGACCCGATAGCGGTGCGAGTCGGCGACCGCGTCATGATGAGCGGCGGGTACGAGGTCGAGGGAGTCGAGAAACCCGTGGTCACCAGCCCGTGACGCGGCGGCGCGACGATGTCCGCCGCCGGGAGCACCGCCTCGGCGGGCGGTCCCAAAGGACGCCCGAATTATAAGAGAGTGACAAGTGAACAGAGATCAAAGACTAACAAGATGACAATACTCGGGAGCTTCTAGAAAGGGCCCGGAAAAGTTCCGTCCAGTCGTTGAGAATCAGGTTACTCGTAGGTATATTTCTCTGGTAGCAGCGGCGGGACAGGGGTGGTCCTGAGGTTTCGCCGGCCCCCTTGATCCGAAAAAGGAGCCGACCCTGCAAAAAACGCGGTCAGTGTCCCTACTAGCAGAGCAACCACCCCCCAGAAGGGAAGCAGAACTGACATGCGAAAGCTCATCCGCAACGGCCTGGCCGCGACGGTCGTCGCCGGCACCGCCCTCTCGCTCACCGTGACGCCCGCATCCGCCGCGACGTGGACCGTCCAGAACGGCGGGGCGAAGACCTTCCAGAACAGCTCCCTGAACCTCATCGCCGAAGACATCGAGACCGGCGCGGTGGTCACCTGCGACGAGGTCAAGGGCGGCGCGACCCTGGACAACGGGGTAAGCGACAACAACCCGCTCGCGACGGTCGACAGCATCGAGTTCCACCACTCCGACAACGGTGTCGGCGGCCCCTGCAACGGGCCCGGCGGACTCCTCGTGGAGATCACGGCGGGGACACTTCCCTGGGGCCTCTACGCCCTCAGCCAGTCCGGTGGCGTGACCACCGGCTACCTGGACGGCGTCACGGCCCACATCACCGGCAGCGACGGGTGCGAGGCGGACATCACCGGGCCCGGCGGTGGCGCCGGCAAGGTCGACGGCACCTACGACAACGCCGACGGGACGCTCAACCTGCTGTCGGGCGCGAGCAACAACCTGGAGGTCACGGCCACGAACGGGCTCTGCGACCCGATTCTGATCAACGTCGGCGACCACATCAAGCTCGACGGCGAGGTCGTCGTGAGCGACCCGAAGCCGATCATCACCATGTCCTGACCGGCACGGCCGGATCAGGAGCGGCGCTCCGGCGGGGCCGCACCGCGCAGGGCGGCCCCGCCCCCGCCCACCGAAAGCGCCCTGGACAGAAGAAGGTAGAACGACGATGGAGTTGTCCCCCCGAACCGCGGCCCGAATGGCCGCCGCGATCGCCTCGGTATTGCCGGTGGGCCTTGCCGTCGGCGTTCCAGCGGCTTTCGCCGATATCGGGGGGCAGTCGTCCTATCTGTGCACCACCAAGGCGGGCAATTACACGGCACAAGTGCGGGTGGAAGCGAAATCACCCACGCGGGTGACGGCGGGCGGCCCCATCACGTTCGGCAGGGTCTCGCTCTCGGTCCTGTTGCCCGAGGCCCTGGCGAACGAGGTCGCCCCCCTACCCGGAAAGGCGGCGCCCGCGACGGCGGCGGCCGGCATCCCGGACGGGCGGGTGCCGGAGACCGAACGGCTCCGGGGATCGGCACGGCTCTTCGTGACCGCGAAGCAGAACGGGCAGGCGACGGGAGCCGAATGGCCCGGGTTCGAGGTCGACGCCACCCGGACGGGCGACAACCGTCTCCGCCTGACCGGCACCTTCGACGTCCCGCCTTTGAAGACCGCGGAGGCCGGCGATGTCATCTGGGTCGCCAACGGCCTGACAATGGCATTCGACCAGAGCACGACCGGTGCGAACGCGCCCGCCGCCGTCACCTGCGTCCCCGAACGCGCGGTCTCCATCGGCCACGTCTCCGTGACGGGCGGCACCGGGCGGCAGGCGGCGGGAACGGCGCAGAGTCCCTCCGGAACGCCGAGTGCGGCGGGGGAGTTCGACTGCTTCGAGATTCCCAAACCGGGAGACGACCCCCGGTACGACTTCAATCCCGATCCCGTGCTGATGGACGTCTTCAAGAACCCGGGTCACGCCGACCCACAGGATGAGTCCCAATGGAAGGAAATTCCGCCGGAACAGCGCAGAGGCCTTCCCGTTTGCATCAGGGCGGCCGGTTTCACCAACGTCAAGAAACTCGGCAACGCGACCCCGGTGGGCGCATTGACCCTGCTGCGGCGGACGGCCAACGGGCTCTCACCGGTGCGTCCCGGCAACACGGCGAACTACGTCCAGCAGCGAGGGTATTTCGACACTCTGGCGGCTGAATCGAAAGCGACGGTGCTGTCGCTCGGGTTCATGCCCACGACCGCCACGACGAGCGTCAGGCAGGTCGCCGCGCCGGGCGCGGGGCCGGACGGGCTCCGGACCGGGAATCTGCGATCCGACATCGCGCAGAACGCGGACGGCCCCGGCGCGACCCGTGACGGGGTGGAACTCGGGGACGAGACCTGGGCCAGGGCGTACGTGCAGGTACTGGTGGACGACAGTTCGGTCAACGGAACTCGGCTCGACCTGGGGAAGAACTGCCGGACGGGCCCGACTCTGCTGAACCTGAACACCTACACCGGCGATTTCAACATCGGCAGGGTCAGAATCGAGCAGGGCAGCACGCTGACCGGGGAACTGAAGATTCCGGCGTTCGTCGGCTGCGGGGTCGGAGAGGACCTCAGCCCGATCCTCACCGCGAGCATCTCGGGATCCGGCAACTACGTGCGGCTCGCGTCGGGGACCTGGTGCTACTCCATTCCGGATCCGGCGAAGTGCGACACGTCCGCCAACGAACCCGGCACCTGGACGGTGACCCCGGCGGGCGACGTCACCATCGAGCAGACGCCCTTCGTTCTCAGTCTCGACAAGACTCCGGGCAGCGAGATCAGATGTGACTCACTCACGATGAAAGGGAAGCTCAGGAGCGGTCACTGGCAGGACAGGTTCATCGTCGGGCAGATCAGGACCGCCGAATCCGCCGGCTGCGTCCTGACCGCGGGAGCCGAGACGAGGACCGTGGAAATGACGGCGGAGACGAAGCCGTGGAACATCAACATCCGTAGCGTCCAGGACGGAGTTCCGTCCCTCGAATTCCGCCGGGTGACCCTGAAGGTGAGCGACATCGAGGGCGTCCCCAACTGCACGCTGCGGCTCGGCGGTCTCGACAATCGCGGCACGATAGGACGTCCGGGCTACTTCGGCGGCCCCTACCGCGACGGCACCATGACCCTGGTGAGCGACGCGCTCTTCGTCATGCCGCAGAGCGAGTGCGCGTCGCCGCCTCTTGGATTCCAGAAACTGGCCGCCGGGACGCTTTCCGGCAGCCCGTTCGCCTTCACCCCCAAGCAGACCTTCACCGAGCGCGAGCTGCCTTGACCGTGCCGTCTCTTTCGTGCCGCCACTTTTCGCCAGGAGCGGCGGCGCCTTCCCGGACGGCCGCGGTTTCCCGGACGGCGGCGGTTTCCCGAATGTCGGCCATCAGGGCCGAGTCCGGCCCACCCCCACATGAGAGGACCAGGAAATGAAGCTCAACGGAGCGGTCAGGCGCGCCGGCAAGGTCGCGCTGCCCGTCGCGGGCCTGGCGACCGCGCTGACCATGGTGGCCGGGATGCCGGCGCACGCCGCCCCCGCGGCCCCCGCGGCCCCGGCCCTCGCCGACGACCCCATTCCCACCTTCGACTTCTCCGACTGCCCCACGCTGCCCGCCGGGGCCGCGCCCAAGTCGTCGATCTGCTTCAACGCGGTCGTGACCAGCGGCAAGATGATCCTCGGGAAGTTCACGCAGAACATCGACAAGCCGATCCGGATGACGTTCGCCACCGCCTACGACCCGGCGACCCGTGAGCACACGCCCATCTTCGGCCAGCTCAGGTCCGAGAAGATGCTCGTCATGCCGGGCATCTTCGGCGACCCGATCCTCACGGCCGTCTACGCCAAGCCCGAGTACGCGGGCGGTTTCCAGTACTCGAACTTCCAGGTGAAGATGAACCTGCAGATCCGGCTCACCAACCCGTTCCTCGGCGGCAGGTGCCTGATCGGCAACTCCTCCGACCCGATCAGGCTGGACCTGATCACCGGCACCACCAGCCCGCCGCCGCCGAACACCCCGATCACCGGCAAGCCCCCGGTGATCATCGGTAGCGACGGCACCACGGTGACCCGCTCGGTCGGCCACGTCGACAACGCGTTCTCGGTGCCAGGCGCCCGCGGCTGCGCGCTGGACATCGGCCTGGTCAACGAGATCGTCAACGCCCAGGCGGGCGTCCCGTCCGCCGCCGGCCGCAACACGATGATCTTCAACGAGTACGTCGGCTACCGGACGTACGCCACACTGCCGGCCTGAACCGCAGGAGACCGGCCGCGCCCGTGAGCCGACCACCCC
>JBOHBY010000275.1:0-2449 GCA_050698635.1 Spirillospora sp. | reverse complement strand
GAGCAGGGGAGTGAGCCTTCGGCAGGTCGGCGGCTCGCGGACGAACGCGAACGCGCCGCGGCCCGGGGGCGGCGGCAGCGGCTGCTGGTGGTCGTGCTCGGCGGGGTCGCCGTCGCGGCCGTCGCGGTCGTGCTGGCGGTCGTGGCCGTCTCCCGCGACGACGGCGGGGACGAGGCCCTCGACTCCTACAAGGGCCCGCTGGCGCCGGCGGCCCGGGAGCAGTACGGCGCCGTCGCGATGGCGCAGCCCGGTGTCTCGGCACCCGTCCTCGAACTGTACGAGGACTTCCAGTGCCCCGCGTGCCGCGCGCTGGAGCAGCGGCTCGGCGGGACGATCAAGCAGCTCGCCGCCGAGGGCAGGGCCAAGGTCGTCTACCGGCCGTTCCAGCTCTTCCAGCAGGACCCGCTGATGTCGAACTCGCGGCGGGCCGCCAACGCCGCCGCCTGCCTGCCGGTCGCCAACTGGGTCTCCTACCACGACAGGCTCTTCGCGGAGCAGCCCGTCGAGGGCGACACGGGCTTCGGCAACGAGGATCTGATCGACTGGGGCGCCGCGCACGGCGTCGCCGACCCCGCGTTCGCCGCCTGCGTCAACGGCGCCCAGCAGATCGACCTGGTGGAGAAGGCGAGCGCCCAGGCCGGGCGCGCCGGCGTCGACGCCACGCCGTACCTCGCGCTGAACGGCCGGAAGGTCGGCGGCGACGTCCTCGGCTCGCCGGACGAGCTGCGCGAGGCCGTCGCGAAGGCCACCGGAGGCCGGGCCCCGGCGCCGGTCGGCGGCGGTTCGGGCGGCACCGCGACCGGCGGCGACCCGGCGGCATGATCGAGACCGCGCGCACGGCGCCCCGGAGGCGGTAACGTCTGCGGGCATGGAGCCGCTGGCCTACATTCCGAGTCCCTCGCAGGGCGTCTGGCACCTCGGGCCCATCCCGATCCGCGCCTACGCCGTCATGATCATTCTTGGCATCGTCGTCGCGGTCTGGCTGGGCGAACGCCGCTGGGCCGCGAAGGGCGGCGCGCCCGGCGTGATCGTCGACGTGGCCGTGTGGGCGGTGCCGTTCGGTCTGGTCGGCGGGCGGATCTACCACGTCCTCACCGACTACCAGCGCTACTTCGGCGCGGACGGCGACCCGGTCCGCGCGCTGGAGATCTGGGAGGGCGGCCTCGGGATCTGGGGCGCGATCGGGCTCGGCGCGGTCGGCGCGTACATCGGCTGCCGGCGGCGCGGGATCTCCATCCTCGCGCTCGCCGACGCGGTCGCGCCGGGGATCGTCCTCGCGCAGGCCATCGGCCGGTGGGGCAACTACTGGAACCAGGAGCTGTACGGCCGTCCGCTGGACGCCTTCTGGGCCGTCGAGATCGACGAGAACCACCGGCCGGTGATCGACGGCGGGCCCGCGCTCGACCCCAAGTACGCCGACATCGCCCACTACCACCCGACGTTCCTGTACGAGTCGCTGTGGTGCGTCGGCGTCGCGATCCTCGTCATCTGGGCCGACCGCCGCTACAAGCTCACGCACGGGCGCGCGTTCGCGCTCTACGTCGCCGCCTACACGGTGGGACGCGCCTGGATCGAGGCGCTGCGCATCGACGAGGCCCACGAGGTCCTCGGCCTGCGGCTCAACGACTGGACGTCCTTCATCCTCTTCGCGGGTGCGGTCGCCTACTTGTACCAGGCCCGCGGCCGCACCGACCCGGAGAACGTCGGTGCCCCCGCCACCGACGCCCCGGCCGACGACGCCGCGCCCGCCGGCGGCGCGACAAAGGTCGACCTGGACAAGGACCTCGACCCGGAGGACGAGCAGGACACCACCGAGGCCGCCCTCCCGGAGCCCGAGGACGCCGAGAAGGCCGAGGCCGACGAAGAGCCCGAGGCCGAGGACGGGGAGAAGGCGGAATCCGGCGACGAGCCCGAACCCGAACCCGAGCCCGAGCCCGAGTCTGAGCCCGAGGACGAGCCGGACGACGCGAAATCCGAGGCAACGGAAACGAAGGCCGAAGGAGAGCCCGTCAAGGACGGGAAGTAGGAGCGGTGCGGTGAGATGACCAGCGGGGGGAAGCCCGGTGTGCTGCCGGAGCGGCATCATCAGCACCGCGACGTCACCGGCGGCTGGCTGCGGCCGGCGGTGTTCGGCGCGATGGACGGCCTCGTCTCCAACTTCGCGCTGATCGCGGGAATCGCGGGCGGTCAGGCGAGCCAGCGGGTCGTCCTGCTGGCGGGCCTGGCCGGGCTGGCGGCGGGCGCGTTCTCGATGGCGGCGGGGGAGTACATCTCGGTCGCCTCCCAGTCGGAGCTGGCCGAGGCTGAGATCGAGGTGGAGCGGCTGGAGCTCGCCCGGCATCCGGCCGCCGAGGAGCGGGAGCTGGCCGAGGTGTTCGAGGCCCGCGGCGTCGACCCGGAGACGGCGGCGGAGGTCGCGCGGCAGCTGTCGCGCGACCCGGACGAGGCC
>JBOHBY010000274.1:0-1809 GCA_050698635.1 Spirillospora sp. | reverse complement strand
GGCGGACGGCGGGACGGTGAGGGGCGGGACGAGCGTGCGCAGGCCGGTGGTGCGTCCCAACGGCCAGACCTATCACCCGCGCCGGTTGGCGGACCTGCCGGACGTGGCGGCGCTGCGGCGGCTGCGGGAGGCGTCCATCCCAGCGATGTTGTACGGGCCGCCGGGTACGGGGAAGACGTCCCTGGTCGAGGCGGCGTTCCCGGATTTGATCACGGTGGCCGGGGACGGTGACACCGCCGTGGCCGATTTCGTCGGTGAGTACACCCAGGCCCCGGGCGGCGGTTACGAGTTCGTCTACGGGCCTCTGGTCACCGCGATGACCGAGGGGCGGGCGCTGCTGATCGATGACGCCACCCTCATCTCACCGAAGGTGCTGGCGGTGGTGTACCCGGCGATGGACGGGCGCAGGCAGATCACCGTCAAGGCCCACAAAGGCGAGACGATCAGCGCCGCAGACGGCTTCTACGTGGTCGCCGGACACAACCCCGGCGTTCACGGCGCCGTGCTCACCGAGGCGCTGGCGTCCCGGTTCGCCGCGCAAATCCAGGTGTCCACCGACTACGACCTGGCCACCAAACTCGACATCCCGCCGCGCGCGGTGCGCGCCGCGCGGAACCTGGCCCGCCGTCAACGATCCGGTGAGATCGGCTGGGCACCGCAACTTCGCGAATTGATCAACTTCCAGAAGATCACCGATGTCCTCGGCACAGATGCGGCGGTCGCCAACCTTCTCGGGGTCGCGCCCGAAGAAGACCGCGACGTGGTCGGCGAGGTCATGACCGCCATCTACGGGCGCACCGTCACCCCGCTCGCCCTCGGCCAGCAGATCTGACCCGCACCCGCCTGCCGCAAATCCCCGCGTCTCAGGACGCGCCCACGCACGGAGGAACCTATGGCAACCCACGTCATCCCCACACCCACGACGCCGACCACAGCACCGGCTACGGGGCCGTCCGGCACCGGAACGGGCACCGCGCCCGCCACCCCAGCACCCGCCCACGCGCCCGCGCCGGTCGCCGGGGTGGGCGGGGCGTGGTTGCCGCTGTCAGCGGCGTTCACCGACGCCGTGACCGACCTGATCGACCGCGACGACCTCACCGTGCGGTGCGCGCCCGGTCTCGGGCGCGGCGCGCCCGGCTGCTACATCCCGGCCTTGGCCGCCATCGAACTCGACGGCACCCACCTGCGCCAGCACCCGGACACGTGCGACCCGACCCGCCCCGCCGACCGGGAACGCTACCCGGCCCTGTGGGGCGTTCTGACACACGAGGCCGCGCACGCCACCCACACCCGCTGGGACATCCCCGGCGACGCGTCCGCCGCCGCAGCCCAAGCCGCCCTCGCGCTGGAAGAGTCGCGCATCGAGGTCGCCCAGATCCGCCGCCGTCCCGCCGACCGCCGCTGGATACGGGCCTGCGTCACGCGTCTCGTGCTCGCCGACTTCACCTCACCCACCACCCCGCCCGCCGCCACATCCTCGGCCACGCCGACACCCGCCGCCTCGCCCGGCAATCCGCCGGTCACCACGCCGCGCGCGGCGATGACGCCATGGAACGCCGGGTACGCAGCCGCGCTGCTGCTGGCCCGCACCGACGCCGGGATCCTCGAACCCGCCGAAACCGAAAAGTTGGCCGCCACGGTCCTGGACATCCTCGGGCCCACCCGGTTGAGCGCACTGGCCGCGATGTGGCACCTCGCGCACGCCACCCGCGACGACGACGCCGACACCATGATGGACCTGGCCCGCCGGTGGTGCCGCATCCTGGACGTCAACCCCGACCGTCCCGCCCCACCCCCACTGCCCGGCAC
>JBOHBY010000273.1:0-2767 GCA_050698635.1 Spirillospora sp. | reverse complement strand
GAACCGCAGCCCGGCGCCGCCGCCGGCCGGCTGCACCGGCGCGGGTTCACCGGGAGTGCTCGGGGAAGGCCTCTTCTCCGGCTGGTCGCCCGCGCCCGGGAAGACCGAGATCCCGCCGCTGAAACCGATGTAGCGGCCGCCGTTGTCCTCGCTGAGGAACGCGACCTCCTCGACCTCCAGCTGGACCGCGCCGAAGGCGTACAGCTTGAGCGACTCGGGGAACCAGAGGCCCGGCAGGAGCTTGACCTCCCCCTGGTCCCAGCCGAGGTCGCGCAGCACCATCGTCTGCCTGACCCGCGCCGTGAACGGCTTGCCCGTGTCCTCGCCGATCTGGACGCCGAGGTCGGCCAGCAGCCGTGCGTGGTCGTCCCAGCCGCTGTCCGGCACGTGGCGCAGCAGGTAGCCGAGCTTCAGCGACATCAGGCTGACCGTCACGTTGAGGAACGCGAGGAGCTTGAGCGGCTTCGGCGGCACCCAGGCGCCCTGCACGAGCCAGCCGTCGGTGACGTCGATGAGCAGCCCCTGGTCCGTGTCCTCGTCGTCGCCGAACAGGACGGCCATCCGGACCACCGCCGTCGCCGGCGTCTCGAAGAGCAGCCGGAAGATCTTCAGCCGCCAGCCGTCGAGGACGGGCAGTCTCACTTCGACGGGTGCGAGGGTGAGGTCGTACGCCTCCGGCTCGTCGCCCCCCTGGAGGACGGCGCGTCGCAGCCCGAACCGGCCGTGCACCGGGATCGGAACGAGCGTCCGCACCGGCAGCGCCAGGTCTTCGAGGACGAACTCCAGATCGGCCGCGGCCGTCTTGTCCGTGACCCGGTCGAGGAGACCCTTGATCGGGTCGAGGGTGTGGTCGAGATCCAGCGTCCGTACGGTGAACAGCCCGCCGAGGTCACCGGTGATGGTGTGCCGCGTCCACTCCAGCGCGAGTTCGTGCTCGGTGTGCTCGCCGCTCAGTTCCGGATACGGCAGGAAGCCGAGGTCGTGCACGGCGCGGCACGGCAGCCCGCTGAACCGGCACGGGCCGAACGAGATCGGCACGGCCGGCTCGATCACCACCTCCCCTTCCTCGGTGAGCCGCACCCGCAGGTGCACGAAGACTGACGACGGCGCCACGTCCCGGAGCACCGCCTCGAACGTGTCGTAGAAGCCGGGCTCGAACGGGCCCGCTTGCTTGACGTCCTCGATCCGTGGCGTCACCGGTGTCACCAGTGCGGGCGGCAGCCGGATCTCGACCGGCAGGCCCTCGATCACCACCTCGACACCGGCGACGGACTGGGTGACGAACAGCCGTACCGGCCGGGCCAGGACGACCGGGCGCAGCAGGAACACGACGTCGGGCATCTTCTTCAAGACCAGCGGATGCGGGTTGGGATGCGGCTTCACGGCCACTTCGGCGAACATCCCGACCCGGTCGGCCGCGACGCCCGGCCGGACGGCGCCGAACTCCAGCACGGAGTTCAGGTAGCCGACCAGCGGCTGGAGGTTCTTTTCGTCGAAGACGCCGTCCGGCAATTTCGCGGCGGCTTCGGCGGTGCTCGCCGCGCCGAGCAAGGCGAACAGGGTCAGTGGTTCGCTGTTCATGGGTGACAACCTCACACCTGGCCGAGTTCGGGGCCGATCGTCGGATCGGGGTCGTTGGCGGTGGTGGATTCGGCGAAGACGTTCCAGAGGTACGGGATGATGGCCAGCTCGAAGGTCGGCACTCCGGGAAACGACAGCAGCTTCTTCCAGGTCGCGGATTCGCTGGGGAACCCGAATTCCGGGGTGACGCCGAGCACCCCGAACGTACTGAGCCGGTTGCCGTTGACGACCGGCCGGCGGAACAGCTCGAACGCGGCCACCGGATCGGCCAGCAACGCGCGGCCCATCGCGGGCGGAATCCCCAGATGCTCGGCCCACAACGCGGTCCGCAGCGCCAGCGCCGGGTTGTCCCGCGCCGCCTTGAGCCTTTCCGGGACGGCGAACGCGGTGATCTCCCCGTCGTGGAAGAACCCGCGCCGGTTGGCGTTGCACGAGCCGATCCCGGCGAAGACGTCGTCCACCATGATCGCCTTGGTGTGCACGTAGATGCCGGTGACCTGGTGCAGGCTCACCGGGGACCCCGGGGCGTGCGCCCGGGGCCTGGCCTCCCACAGCGCCCCGGAACCGCCCGATCGCCGTACCAGGTACCGGCGTGCCGGGACGGCGGCCGTCACGTCGCCGCGGTCCTCGACCGCGAGCATCCGCTCCCCCTCGACCCAGAGCCAGAACGGGACGCCGCCGGGCAGCCGCGACCGCGGCCCGAGGGTGACCAGCGCGTCCCCGCCCGACTCCCCGAGCGGTTCCAGCAGGATCAGCCGTCCCTTGGCCGCCACCCGCTCGGCGTCGCCGAGCACCGGACGCCGGACGACGGTGCCGACGATCATGCGGTCGCCCCAGGCCTCGTCCAGCCGCTGGAAGATCTGCCGCCGCCTGATGTCGCCGACGACCTGGTCAGGTCCGCCGGTGAGCACGACCAGCAGCCGCGGCCTGGGGTCGCGGGCGGCCGCCTCGACCAGCGCGTGGACGTACCCGTCGTGCGGTGTGAAGTACTGGTCCTCGATGTAGATGTACTCCCGCGCCTGCTCGATCGCGCGGAGGGTCGCCTGCTCGATCGTGGCCTCACCGGAAGGCGACCATGGCAGCGGCGTGCTGCCGCCACCCGGGTCCGGCGCGAAGCCGGTGCGCGCGATCTGGACCAGGTGCCGGGCGGGCTGTGGCGGCACGGCGCCGGCGTCCGGGGCCGGGA